>CAKWRB010000139.1 GCA_934845495.1 uncultured bacterium | reverse complement strand
GGGTCACACCGTCCTGCACCGCAGAGAGGTTTTCCACGGCCAGCACTTCCTTGCCCACTTCCCGTTCAGCCTTAAAGGATACCCAGGGGTACCGGCGGGACGAGGCAGGCATCTCCTCCACGGTGAGCTTGTCCAGCAGCTTCCGGCGGGAAGTGGCCTGCCGGGACTTGGACTTGTTCGCCGAGAACCGCTGGATAAAGGTCTGCAGTTCCTTGATCTTCTCCTCATTCTTCTTGTTCTGGTCCTTGATCATCTGCTGAACCAGGCGGCTGGACTCGTACCAGAAGTCGTAGTTACCCACATACATCCGGATCTTGCCGTAGTCGATATCCACGATGTGGGTGCAGACATTGTTGAGGAAGTGACGGTCGTGGGATACAACGATCACGGTGCCCACGAAGTCATAGAGGAAGTCCTCCAGCCAGTGGATGGCATTGACATCCAGGTGGTTGGTGGGCTCGTCCAGCAGAATGATCTGCGGATGGCCGAACAGCGCCTGAGCCAGCAGCACCTTGATCTTCTCATCTGCCTTCAGGGCCGACATCTGGTTGTACAGCAGGTCGCTGCCCAGGCCCAGACCCTGCAGGAGCTGAGCTGCCTCGGTTTCGGCATCCCAGCCGCCCAGTTCGGCAAATTCGCCTTCCAGTTCGGCGGCCTTTTCACCGTCCGCTTCGGAGAAATCCTCCTTCATATAGAGGGCATCCTTTTCCTTCATGATGTCGTACAGACGCTTGTTGCCCATGATGACAGTATCCAGCACAGTAAACTCGTCATACTGGAAGTGATCCTGCTTCATCACCGACATCCGGGTGTCGGCCGGGATCTCCACCGAGCCAGTGGTGGGCTCCAGTTCCCCCGAGAGGATCTTCAGAAAAGTGGACTTGCCTGCACCGTTGGCTCCGATGACGCCATAGCAGTTACCCGGAACAAATTTGAGATCGACATGGCTGAACAGCTTATCGGTGCCAAAGCTGAGGCCCAGATCGGTAACAGTAATCAAACCGAAAATTCTCCTTTACCAGTCAATTTGTGAAAAGGCTCAAAAAGCCGCATACAATTTTGTATTATATCATAGTTTTATCGCTCTGACAATCTCCCGGACAGCAAAAAACGGCGTTCCTGTGCAAAGAAACGCCGTTTTCACTCTCAATTTGAATCAGAATCGGTTCAGCAGGAACTCGCCGGCCATAGCATAGCCCACCGGCAGGCTCGCTTCGTCGATCCACTCCTCACGGGTGTGGGCGCCGCCGCCCAGGCAGACGCCAAAGCAGATGGCATTGATGCCCATCGAAAGGGGAACATTGCAGTCGGTGGAGGAGGCAGAGACCACCGGCTCCTCCCCGGAGTACCGGCTGATGAGCGCAGTGACTTCCTCAGTGAGGGCCTGCTGCCGCTCCCGGTCGATCTCTCCGGCGCAGGGGCGGTTGCCCAGTACCCGGACTTCCACCTCCAGGCCATCTGCCTGGTACTTCTCCACAATGGCCTCAAACTTCCGGCGCATCTCCTCCTGGCAGCCCAGATCCTCCGAGCGGTATTCATACAGCATCGAGGCATCCTGGGCAATGGTGTTCACCGAGGTGCCGCCGTGAATTACTCCCACATTGTAGGTGGTTCTGGCACGGGTGGGCACCTCGATTCCATAGAGGTCGTTGATGATGCGGGAGAGCTGGTGAATGGCATTGCGGTTGCCAAAGTTGCCGAAGCTGTGTCCGCCCTCGGTGCGAACTGTGACCTCATAGCGGGTGGAGCCCACTGCATCGTTGGCCACACCGCTGTAATAGCCGTCAAAAGAGACGACCTCCACCGTGCGGCTGCCGTAGTCCTTCATCAACTGGAAGCTGCCCTTGAGGTTGCCAAGTCCCTCCTCGCAGGAGTTGGCGGCAAAGACAACAGTGTATCGGGAGTGCAGGCCCCGGGTGAGCACATACCGTGCCAGCATCAGCAGCACAGCCAGGTTGGCTGTATCATCGCCGATGCCCGGGCAGAGCATCCGTCCGTTTTCCTCGTGGTAGGGCATGGGCTCCCGGTCGGGGAATACAGTATCGGTATGTGCCATAAAGACGATGACCTCCTCGGTTTCGCCCGGCACCTCACACACCACATTGAGCGCCTCGTCGATGCGCACCTGTTCCGGGGACGCACCGTTCCGGAGCAGCCAGTCCCGGCAGAATTCTGCCCGCTTTTCCTCGTGGTGAGACGGCGCAGGGATCCCACACAACTCGATGATCAGCTCCTTGAGTTCCGGCAGCGTCTCCTGGATATAGGCCTTCAGTTCTTCCATTTGCAAACATCTCCTCCCAATCTGCTGTCCGCCAGCAGACCACTATTCTTCTGCCATTGTATCACATTCTGCAGGATTTGAGAAGGCGAATTTCATTTTATGCAAGAAAAACAGCCGGACACTCCAGGGCTCCCGAAGCATCCGGCTGAGTTTATTTGGAAAAGGACTGACGGATGGCGGCAATCACCGCCTCGGTGTCCACCCGCTCCCCGCCGTTCAGCAGGCGGCGCACCGACTGATCCAGCGGCTGGCTGTCCCGGGCGGTGAACACATTCCTGCTGCCGCTGATCTGCACCTCGGCATTGGGATTGGCAAAGTAGACGGCGGTACGCACCGGAGTGCGGATCCCCGCTGCCCGCAGAATGTTCTGCAGGGTGGTTTGGTGGCCCTTGACCTGCAAAAGGGGGTTGTACATCCACTTCTGCTCGGCCGGGCGGCCGCCCCGGGCGGGCTTGTACTGGGAGAGCTCCCGGTCCTCTGCCCGACCGGTCACCCGGCCCGAGACATTTTTTGCCTCCAGGATCAGGATCCCGGTGGGGGCCACCAGGATATAGTCGGTCTGGCTGCGGTGGTCCCGGTACTCGATGACCGCATCAGGAATCACCGTCCAATCCGGCGGCAGTTTACGGAGCAGTCGGAGGGTTTCGGCCTCTCCATCGGCCCCGGCCCGGATCACGCTCACCCGTTTTTTGGCCAACGGAAACAGCAGCGGGATCGCCAGCATACAGCCGGCTGCAGGCAGGTACCACTCCGCCAGCAGCAAAAGCAGAGCTGCCAGCAGCAAAGCTACAAACACTCCACCCCAGCGCAGGACAGTGGACATCTGGGAGGAGCGCACAGTGTTGACCAAATTGGGTCGGATGATCTTTGCCATAGAAAAAACCTCAGTTTCTGTATAAATATCGGCAGCCTGCCCGATACTATGGGTGCAGAAAGGAAGTGAAACGCGATGAAGGACAAGAAGAACCCCGCTCGCCCCGAACAGAAGAAGGAACAGCCCGGCAATGAGCCGAAGGACCTCCGTGCCGAGAACAAGAAGTAGCCCCCGTTTGATTCCTCTCCGATCCACCATACCAGAAAACCGCCCGGCATCCGGCAGAAAAACCGGATACCGGGCGGTTTTTTCTCATTCTGCTTTTGCCAAATCGGCCGGAGCGGATTCCGCTGCGGCACAGATTGCGTCAAACAGCTCCCGAAGCCGTGCGGTGCGTCCGCTCAGCCACAGATAGCCAAACAGGGCCTCCACACCGGTGGCCCGGCGGTAATCTGCCACCTTGGCATTTTTGGCTGTGTGGGAGGGGTGGGTGTTCCGCCCCCGCTTGAGGACAGCCAGCTCCTCCTCGGAGAGCAGCGGCTCCAGCACCTCGTAGGCCTGGGACTGCGCCCCGGCACAGACCATGCCAATTGCCATGCGGTGCAGCTTCCCGGCGGGAATG
>CAKWRB010000138.1:3453-3724 GCA_934845495.1 uncultured bacterium | reverse complement strand
CTACTTTGGACCCAATGAGCTTCTGGACCAGAGAAACCTGCTCCTGGATGAGCTGTCCCAGTATATGGACCTGCAGTATGAAAACAATGTGGATGGCACAGTGACTGTAACGGTCAACGGACATACCGTGGTAAGCGGCTCCACATACGATAAGATGGAGATGGTGAAGAATCCGGATACAGGTGTAGTGGATCTGCGCTGGATCTCCAGCAACAAGACTGCAAAACTGACCACAGGCGCCCTGAAGGCGTCGATGGATTATGCCAACGGC
>CAKWRB010000138.1:0-3443 GCA_934845495.1 uncultured bacterium | reverse complement strand
GGTGAGAGCACTGCAAAGGGTTTCCTGTACTACCAGGATAAGATCAATGCCTTTGCCCAGACCATGGTGGATACTGTAAACAACATTATCCCCGAAGTGGATGAAAAGGGCGAGATCAAGAAGGATCCAGCCACAGGCGAGATCATTTACCGCAAGCTGCTGGGCGCCTACACCGTCGCAGATGACGGCGCAGGCCATGTGGTATTCGACCAGCCCATCACAGCGGATAACCTTGCAATCAGCGATGCCTGGAGCAAGGACCCCAGCTACATTATCTTCAGAAAGGCAGCTGGCGGCAATGCAGATAACGAAGGCAAGTATGCGCTGGCACTTTCCCAGGCACTGATCGATGGCACCCATGGCTTTGATTCCAATGGAGAGGTGTTCCAGGGAACCTTCCTGGACTATGTAAAGAGCTATGTATCCACACTGGCAGAGGATGTGAGCTTTGCGCAGAGCCGGCACACAGCATCGGCCACTGTATCCAACAGTCTGCAGGACAGCCGGGACCAGGTTTCGGGTGTTGTAGTGGATGAGGAAGTGGCCAATGTCATGCTGTACCAGAAATCTCTGTCCGCAGCCTCCCGACTGATGACTGCTATGGACGAGGCTCTGGATGTACTGATCAACAAGACCGGACTGGTAGGCCGGTAATTATAGATAGAGGAGGAACTTATCGATGAGAGTTGCGCAGCGCACCATCAGCCGTAATTATCTGCGTACCCTGAACGGCGCTCTGTCCAAGCGGGCGGAGAGCTTTGAACGCGGTTCTACTGGCTTGAAATTTGCTACACTTTCGGAAAATGTATCGGATGGAACGCGGGCGATGCATGTCCAGGAGCAGAGATATCAGGCCACCCAGCATCTTGATAATGTCAACAATCTGCTGTATGAGATGAATTCTGTGGACAGCAATATGAAGTCGATCCACTCCATCTTGCAGACTGCCCAGGAAAAAGTGCTTAAGAGCATGAGCGAGTCGTGTGGACAGGATGGACGGGATGTGCTGGCGAAGGAAATCGGAAAGCTCAAGGAAGAGGTCCTGCAGCTTGCCAATTCCCAGTATGGCGGTAAGTATCTGTTCAGCGGTACCAACAACAGCACCGCTCCGTTTACCGTGGACGATAAAACAGGCAAGCTGATGTATAGCGGCATTGAGGTGGAAAAGATCCAGAATGAAAAGGGTGAGTTCTTCTACCTCGATGATAAGGGAAATAAGGTATCCATTCCCAAGAACGATCCGATCTATGCCGACATAGGCCTTGGATACCGGTATGATGGGAATATGGCTGCGGATCCCCGGACTGCATTCCAGGTCTCCATCTCCGGTCTGGAGCTGGTGGGCTTCGGTACTGCTACGGGTAAGAATGGCACTCAGGTATCGGGAAACCTGTACGATCTGCTCACTGAGATCGAGAAATCCCTGACACCGAAGCTGAACAAGGAAGCCCTGGATGACCAGTATACACAGCTGGTTGAGCTGACTGACCAGGTGGGCATCTGCCGCACCGATCTGGGAACCCGGATGAGTTTCCTGGAGCGGAATGCCGAGCGGCTGGAAAATGACATCGGCAATCTGACCGAGCAGGAGTCGGGATTGATTTCCTCCAACCCTGCTGATGAGGCAATCAAGATGAAGGAGTGCGAGTATGTGTGGATGGCCGTGCTCCAGCTTGGCAGCCAGGTCCTTCCGTCCTCGCTGCTGGACTTTATGCGGTAATGGTTTGGCGAAGTTTTTTGTGTTAGGGGGCGATGAGTATGCAGTTACTGAAGATTACAAGCATTCCAATTAAATATGAGATCAATACCGAGCCGGCGCGCCTTGAGGTAAAGCAGGCCCAGAATCCAGAACATATTATGACAAGGAACCCATCTGGCTGGACCATGCGTGCCCAGAATATCCAGGTGCGTATGGATACTACCGATCTGAGAGCGAGCCTGAATATGCGCAACAGTATGGACTTTGCGCGCTACTATGGAGACCAGGGGCGCCAGCAGGCGTACCAGGCAATCGGAGAGGCGGTCCAGTTCGGCAACCAGATGCAGCAGATCCAGGATGGTGTTTCCATCGGGCAGATCATCCGGCAGCGTATGCTGCAGCAGCCGGAAACCTATACCACCTTTCTGCCGTCTGCTGGTACCGATATCTCCTGGCAGCCTGCGGTATTGGATAAGCAGTACAACCCTGGATCTCTGGAATTCGATTGGCAGATCATGCAGAATCAGATGAATTTCATTCCGAAGAAGTTCCAGTTTGAAATCACACAGTATCCGGATGTTCGGGTAGAATACCTTGGGAAGCCTATCTATGCGCCGCCCAGTGCAAGCCCGGATTACGTGGAGCCTGCATCCTAAACAAGTATGGCTTAGGATCAGGAATTACGAATCAACCAAAAGCGGCCATGCCATAGTAGCATAGCCGCTTTTTTGAATTATCAGGAAGGATGATAGATTGTGAAATTGTTCACACGGGATTTTGGAATCGTTGAAGTGGATGAGTCCGAGATCGTTACATTTACAGGGCCGATCTTTGGCTTTGAGTCCTATCGTAAATTTGTATTTTTGTATCAAGAAGATATCAGTGAACACTTTATCTGGCTGCAGTCGGTGGAAAATCCGGATCTCTGCTTTATTTTGGTGCAGCCCTCGCTGGTGATGGAACCCTATGAGCCGAGGTTCCCTGCGGAAATGCAGGAGCTGCTGGGAAACGGTGATTATATGTGCTGGCTCTTGGTGAGCATCCGGGACCCGTTCGACCAGTCCACCGTTAATTTGAAAAGTCCGATCGTGGTCAACCCGGCATTGCATCAGGCCGCCCAGTTTATCCTGGATGCAGATTTGCCGCTGCGCCATCCCCTGTTCCGAGAGGAGGAGAGCAAATGCTGATCCTTTCCAGAAAGGTCGGGCAGTCCCTGATGCTTGGCGATGGAGTTGAAATCACCATCACCGAGGTTTCGGGAGACCGAGTGAAAATTGGGATCTCGGCTCCGGCCGACATCAAAGTGTACCGGAAAGAAATCTACTCCACGATCCAGGAAAATCAGTCTGCTGCCGCTCCGGCTCCTTCTGGATCACTTCGGGATCTTCTGCGTCAGTTCAATTGACCGGGGGAAAGAGCTTGTTGGCACGCTGACTGAGCGTTTCAACAAACGGTTCCAGCAGCAGACGAGACGGCCCATTGGGCTCCAGGATCCGACACCGATAGTTTTTCTGGATGCCAGCCTGGTCCTCCTGCCCGAATTCCAATGCCAGATCCACCTGGACAAGCATCTGATCGATTTGCAGCTGCGGAATGGTTACAGTGAACCGCTGATCCTGGCTCAGCTCGATATCCCCATACAGGCGCAGTTCTGACAGGGAGATGGCTGTGATGGTGACCGGAACGGTGCGCACCTCCTCTTTGGGACGATGGAACAGTTTGGCCCAGAAGCCCTGGGGTGCCT
>CAKWRB010000137.1:2719-3743 GCA_934845495.1 uncultured bacterium | reverse complement strand
ATACTGCATTCCAAGAAACCGGATCATCAGGAAGTAAACTAGAATCATCATGGCATTAAAAAGGGCATATTTGGCAATCAACTCCACCGGGCGGATGCGGATCTGTTCAATCAATCCCTTGAGAATGGGGTAGTAGCCAAAGAAAAAGATGAACACCAGCGCGGCTTCCTTATCCGGGGCAATGAAGAGGCTGAGAAGCGAAACACTGACGTAAACCATTGCAGCAGTGGCACGATTCAGCTCCAGCACCACGACCACCAGAAGCGTACCGGCAATGGCCGGGAGAGCATAGGTGGCGAACGGGAAAACTCCAGTCAGGAACATGGTGAGAAGGCAGAGGGAAGAAGCGATTCCTCCGGCGGCAATTTGTTTGCTTTTAGACATGGTTGGCGCCTCCCATCAGAAGCAGCTGATGAAGTCGCCGCCCATACATTCGCAGCAGCAATCGGCACAAATCAGGGAAGTACAGAGATCACAGGAACAGCATCCGGAGTTTCCGCCGCTGTAACTGTAAGTGCGATATCCGCCGGCCGGCTGGGCATTCTGTCGCTGCCACATCATCTGATTCAGGGCAGCAATATACTCCATGTTGTTGGGGTCCATGCGATTGGCAGCCTGAAAGTGATTCATTGCCTCCTCCAGCCAGCCGCGCTTATAGTAGGTGACTCCCTTGAGATAGAACCATTCAGCATTGCGGCGATTCTGCGGAATCCCTTCCAGCAGCTCATCTGCCTCGATGATTTTATTGAGGTTGATCAGACGCCGGATGTCGCCAAATTCTCCTGCACTATAGGTGTTATTGTAGCTGTTATAGCTGTTTGAAGAATTGCTGTTTCCGCCGCGGGAAATTCGCATGGTCTGAATCATATCATAGGCCTCGTTGATCTCGCGCATTTTCTCTTCTGCAAGATCGGAAAGGGGGTTGTTGACATAATTATCCGGATGATATTTTTTTGCCAACTGCCGGTATGCTGTCTTGATCTCATCATCGCTGGCGTTGGGGGATACACCCAGTACTTTATAC
>CAKWRB010000137.1:0-2709 GCA_934845495.1 uncultured bacterium | reverse complement strand
CTTTTTGGATACTATGGAATCAACCGTTTCCTTCATTCCCAGATAGAGGATATTGGCAAGGATCGGTTCAAAGCGTTTCAGTTCCAGCAGCTCGAAGGTTTTAGCTGCCTCCGCAATGGTCAGATAAAGGGTTCCAATGGCAGTTTCGATCTGCTCGGGTCCGGCAGACTGATCAGCAAGGAAGGGGTTATAATTTCCCTTTTCCCGATCATCTTCCAGGTCGTCCAGGGCATCACAGAGGTAAACATAACGTCCCAGCAGATAGCCAAGTCGCTCCAACACCCGCTTCTGTACAGGATCTTCCGATAAGGTTGAGAAAAGGCCGCTTAGCACCCGGGCAGTCGGCTCACTGGCCAGATCGACCGAGGCTGTACAAGCCGCCTCAGTCTCAGCCTGAAGACGCATGTTGTTTCCAATCAGCTGGTCCAGTTCCGGTCGGCGCTGCGCGGCTTTTCGGTAGGCCAGGCGGGCAGCAGGGTAGAGCGCAGCTGCCCGGAGGCGGCTGGCTGTCCCATGGTCCTTGAGATCGTCCTCCAGCTTATACCAGAGCATCAGCACAGCGCAGTCACAGCAGTGGGACTGAATCTCTCCAAGATCGGCCATAATGCATTTTTTGAGAGGATTGGCAGGACATTTCCTTTTGGTATAAACAGGCTTGTCCTCAGCCAGGGCCATATTCAAAGCAGCCAGGAAGGTGAAATCGAAGCTCAGGGTCATCCGTGCCAGGGGGGTATATTCCCGCCCCAGCTGCTGACAAAGGCCACAATAAATCGACTTATATGTTTCATATTCACTGATTTTCAAATCTGGTTTATAAACACGGATATATCCAAACAAAAGCAACCCTCACAAAAAATGATGCCGAAAACAATTCTAACTCTGCTCTATACTAAATTGTACTATAAAGCACGGGATAAATCATGAAATTTCTATGAACTGGAAGAAATGCGGAGGTTTTACGGTGGTGCTGTAATTCCAGATGATTTGCCGTCGGAACGGAACAGTAAGGAGGGCGAAGAGAGAAAGCTGATTTTCAGAAATCACACCATGTTTATAGATTGGATGCAGAATTGATACAGAAAAGAATTGCATGTTGGATTAGGATGTAGTATGCTATAAATGTCGGAATATCCGGTTTCGACAGAATCCTGCAACACTATAAAAGGGGTGATTGAATGGGTATTGAAGAGGCAATGCCGGCGTTTCTGTGGCTGGCTGCTGCAATCATACTGGCAATTGTCGAAGCAAACACAGTCCAGCTTGTTTCGATCTGGTTTGCGGTGGGCGCGCTGGCTGCGATGGTGCCTGCCATCATTGGAATGAGTTTCACAGTACAGTTTGCGGTGTTTACTGTGGTCTCGATTCTGGTGCTTGCAATTACCCGGCCATTTGTCAAGAAAAAACTCGCAGTCCAGAAAACTGAAACCAATTCCCGGGCGTTGATTGGAAAGGTTGCTAAGGTGGTACAGCCCATCGATAATCTCCTTTCCCAGGGTCGGGTGATCGTGGAAGATATGGATTGGAGCGCCCGCAGTGAAAACGGGGAGCCCATCGATGCCGGGGAAGAGGTCCTGATCAAGGAGATCCAGGGCGTAAAGCTGATTGTAGAAAAAATTTATTGATTGCTCCCGCTGAGTGATCTGTGATGAACAATGGAGGGATTTTGTTTATGCCTATGCCAATTATGTTCCTGATTATTCTGGTCCTGCTTGCAGTTGTTGTGGCGCGAAATGTAGTAATTGTGCCTCAGGCTGCAGAATATGTTGTCGAACGTCTGGGCTCTTACAGCGCCACTTGGGAAAATGGCCTGCACTTTAAGCTCCCGTTTATTGAGCGGGTAGCCAAGCGCGTCAGCCTCAAGGAGCAGGTGGTCGATTTCCAGCCCCAGGCTGTCATTACCCGTGATAATGTCACCATGCAGATCGACACAGTCGTGTTCTTCCAGATCACCGATCCAAAGCTCTATACCTATGGCGTAGAGCGGCCCATTTCGGCAATCGAGAACCTGACCGCTACAACTCTGCGTAACATCATTGGTGAGATGGAGCTGGACCACACTTTGACCTCCCGCGATGTCATCAACAGCAAAATCACCTCCACACTGGATGTAGCCACCGATAAGTGGGGCATCAAAGTGAACCGGGTAGAGCTGAAGAATATTATTCCTCCCAGTGAGATCCAGGATGCCATGGAGCGCCAGATGAAGGCTGAGCGTGAGAAGCGTGAGTCGATCCTGCGTGCTGAAGGTGAGAAGCAGAGCCAGATCCTGGTAGCAGAAGGTAACAAGGAATCGGAGATCCTCAAGGCGGAAGCGGAAAAGGAAGCTGCAATCCTGCGTGCCGATGCCGTGCGCGAGCAGAAGATCCGGGAAGCCCAGGGTGAAGCAGAGGCGATCAAGATGGTTCAGCAGGCGCTGGCCGAGAGCATCAAGGTGATGAACGAGGCAGCTCCCAGTGAGCGTGTCCTGACCCTGAAGAGTCTGGAAGCCTTTGCAAAGGCTGCGGATGGTCGTGCCACCAAGCTGATCATCCCCAGTAATATTCAGTCGATTGCAGGGCTCGCTGCTACACTGAAGGAAGTTATGGTGGATGACAATAAGCCTGAGGCATAATGCTCTTGGTAAAAACTGACGAATACAGGCATATATTTTTATCAAGTATTGCGGACATCGACAATTCTTTTGCCTTTGCCGCCACTGAGATTGAAATG
>CAKWRB010000136.1:400-3755 GCA_934845495.1 uncultured bacterium | reverse complement strand
GCGGTATGCACAGCCTCGTCCGAGAAGTCGTCCATGGCTTCCATCACCGGCAGGATCTGGCGCAGGACCTCCAGCGAGGTCTCCTCGATGGTCATCATCTACTTGCTCACAAAGAGCTCGTTGGAGTAGTCAGACAGCTCGTCGATGAAGTCCAGCTGCTCCGGAATATCGCCCAGAACCTCGCAGCGGGGCTGCAGGAGGGAAGCGATGAGCCCAGTGTCCACATCTTCCCGCTTTACACCCTTGCGGATCCACGGCAGAGCCATATCATGGAACTGTTCGGAGGTGAGGGCACGGATGTATTCGCCGTTGAGGAAGCGCAGTTTAACGGTATCAAAGATTGCCGGGGACTTGGAGATGCCGTGGATGTCGAAGGCATCGATCATCTCCTGCAGGGAGAAGACTTCCTTCTCGCCCTTGGGGCTCCAGCCCAGCAGCAGGATGTAGTTGAGGATGGCCTCCTTGAGGTAGCCCTGCTCCACCAGATCCTGGTAGGAGGCATCACCATTACGCTTGGAGAGCTTGTGGGTGGCATCCTTCATAACGGGCGGGCAGTGCATATAGATCGGGATCTCCCAGCCAAAGGCCTCGTAGAGGAGGTTGTACTTGGGGGAGGAGGAGAGGTACTCACTGCCGCGGATCACATGGGTGATGCCCATGAGGTGGTCGTCCACAACATTGGCGAAGTTGTAGGTGGGGAAGCCGTCGGCCTTCAGCAGGACCTGGTCGTCCAGGGTGCTGTTTTCCACAGTGATGGAGCCGTATACCACATCATCAAAGGTGGTGGTGCCTTCCAGCGGTACCTTCTGGCGGATGACGTAGGGCACGCCGGCATCCAGCTTGGCCTGTACTTCTTCCGGGGTGAGGTTGCGGCAGTGGCGGTCGTACTGGGGAGCAATGCCCGAAGCCTTCTGCAGCTCGCGAACCTCCTCCAGACGCTCCTTGTCACAGAAGCAGAAGTAGGCGGCGCCAGCCTCCACCAGCTTGAGGGCATACTCCTTATAGATGCCCATGCGCTCGCTCTGTACATAGGGGCCGACCGGGCCGCCGATGTCCGGGCCCTCGTCCCACAGCAGGCCGGTATCCCGCATAGTGTTGTAGATGATATCCACAGCGCCCTCTACCTGACGCTCCTGGTCGGTATCCTCGATTCGCAGGATCATCTTGCCGCCCATGCTCTTGGCGGTGAGATAGGCATACAGGGCTGTCCGCAGGTTGCCGACATGCATATAGCCGGTCGGGCTGGGGGCAAATCGGGTGCGTACATGGTCAAATTTCATGGTCTAAACCTCCATTTTGGAATGTTTATTGAAAGGCGGCTTGCAGAAACCGCACAAAGAGATACTTACTAATAATACTATCTCCCAGGGGGGGTGTTTGTCAAGAAAAACCATCTGCTTTTCCGGAATCCCTCTGTGTTCGACACCGGAATCTGACCGCTTTCGTACTATACAAAAAGTTATAATCAGGCTGTAAAATACTATAAAATGGACAGGCTCGCCTGGATTTCCGTAAAATCTTGCCGGAGCAAGGGCGAGCTATGTACAGAAACAGGTGAAGAATCTATGCAAAACAGAACCGATTATGCCGGGCTGTCCTTCTGGGACAGACTGCGGCAAACTGCCGGGCAGTACCGGCATGCAGGGGAGATGGCTGCGGCCGCTGTGGGGGGTGTTGTTTTTTCCAGTGCGCAGATTTTGGGCGGCATCACACCGTTCGGGGTGGCGCTGGCCGCTGCCGTGCCGGAGGAGTTGTTTCTCCCGGCGCTGTTCGGAGCGCTGTTCGGATATCTCTGGTTTCCGGCGCCGGGCAGTACCATGGAGTATGCGGCAGCCATTCTGCTGCTGGGCGGGGTGCGGTGGACCCTTTCCACCGGCAGCCTGTGGCGGAGGATCCCCCAGGCGCCGGCTGTGCTGGCAGGGGGCTGTATGTTGGCAGGCGGACTGGCGTCTGCCTTTGCCCTGGGCGGAACCCCTGATCGCCTGCTGATGGCGGTGGCTGTATCCATGCTCACTGCAGGCAGCACCTGGTTTTTTGCCCGGTCGCTGGTCATTCTCCGCAGTCGGGTGGCATCGGCTTACCAGGAGGAGCTGGGCTGTTTGTATGTCACCTTCCTGCTCCTCACCGCTGGTCTGGCCCGAATCACGGCGCTGGGTATCTCGGTCGGTCGGGTGCTGGCTTCGGCCGGGGTCCTGCTCTTTGCCGTCGCCGGTGGCCCTGCCGGAGGGGCTGTAATGGGGGTGGGGGCAGGCCTTGTGGCGCTGGCATTGGGGAAGGAATCCGCCTTTCTGATGGGCAGCTATGCGGCAGGCGGTCTGCTGGCCGGTGCTGCCAGCCGTTTTGGACGGATCCCCACTGCACTCTGTTACCTGGTGGTGACTGCCCTGGTTTCGGTGACTTCGCCCACCGCCCGAATGCTGCAGATTTCCCTGGCGGAAAACCTGCTGGCCTGTCTGATCGTGCTGGTGCTGCCAGCCAGAGTGGTGCAGTTTGTCCAGCCGGCCCGGGAAGGAACTGCCGCCCAGACCTCGGCGGAACGGATGGCCCTGCGGATGCACATGGAGCGGTTTGCCCAGGCGCTGCGGGAGATCGGGGAGACCACCCGGGAGGTATCCCGGAAACTGAATAGTATGCACCTGTGCAGTGTGGAAGATGTGTGGCAGCACACACTGGACACCGTCTGCCGGAAGTGTCCCCGGCGGTACCGATGCTGGCAGAGCGAGTTTGACCAGACTATGGATGCTGTAAACAACTGTATGCTGATCCTGCGCCGGGAGGGGCAGCTGGAGAGCGGACAGATCCCGGCGCCGCTCCGGGAGGTGTGCCGGGTGCCGGACGAACTGGCAGCCGCTCTGACAGCGGGCTATGTGCGCTACCAGGCAGAGCTGGGCAGCCGTCGGAAGGTCAGCCAGATCCGGGGTGTGGTCACCGACCAGTTTGAGGGGCTTGCCATGCTGGTGGAGGAGCTGTCCGGCCGGTGGGAGAGCTATTGCTGCCGGGATAGCAGGCTGGAGGAGAAGGCCCAAAGCTGCCTGACCGCCCAGGGGCTTGACCCCGGGGAGATCTGCTGCAGCCTGGACCGGGAAAACCGCCTGCTGATGGACTGTGAGATCAATCCCCTCAAACTGCCCAGACTGGATAAAACAGCTCTGGCGCTGGAGATGGGGGAGCTGCTGGGCCGGGAGCTGGAACTGCCCCAGGTGCGCACGGTGGGCGGACATGCCTATCTCAGCTGGCAGGAGCGGGCAGTTTACACGGTGGACTGGGGCTCCAGCCAGCTCACCGAGACCGGGTCAAAGATCACCGGGGATGCCTATCGCAGCCTGACCACCGATACCGGGCGCTGTGTGCTGAT
>CAKWRB010000136.1:0-390 GCA_934845495.1 uncultured bacterium | reverse complement strand
GCAGTGGACAGTGCCATGACCTCCGACCTGCTCCGGCGGCTGCTGGAGGCCGGGGTGGGCTGTGATGCCGCCCTGAAGATCGTCAACTCGGCACTGCTGCTCAAAAGCGGCGAGGAGACCCTGGCCACCGCCGATGTGGCAGCGGTGGATCTGTTCACCGGCCGGGCCGAGTTCTACAAGGCCGGAGCAGCCCCCACCTTTCTGGTCAAGAATGGCCGGGCAGGCTCTGTCCAGTCCGATTCGCTGCCGGCCGGGATCCTGGAGGGAGCTGCCTTTGAAAAGAGCAGCCTGACCCTCCGGGAAGGGGATCGGTTGGTGCTGGTTTCGGATGGGGTAACTGCCACCGGAGCGGACTGGGTGAAGTCCCAGCTGGAGGCTGGGGCAAGCAGT
>CAKWRB010000135.1 GCA_934845495.1 uncultured bacterium | reverse complement strand
CCGTATCTTTGCTATTGGAGGACTTATGGCAGGTATTAAATTTGTTGTATTTATTCTGATTCTGATGGATCAGCTTTTTAAGCTCTGGGCGTACAATGTCACTGCACTGGCCGATTTCAATATTATTCCCGGTGTATTTCGGATCAGCTATGTAGAGAACTACGGTGCAGCATTCAATCTGTTCAGTGGGAACCGCTGGCCGCTGGTGATTGTAACTGGTGTGCTGCTGCTCGTTATTGCATATCTGACCTTCTCCAAGAAGATCACAGATGAGACTACACTTTCTGGTCTGAGCATGATTCTGGCTGGTGGCACCAGCAACCTGATTGACCGGGTTTTGCGTGGTTATGTTGTAGATTGCCTTGACTTTACCCAGCTGATCAATTTCCCGGTATTCAACTTTGCTGATGTATGCGTTGTAATCGGTGCTGGCATGCTGATCTATCATGTTTTGATCGAGGAGCCCAGAAAGAAAAAGGCTGCTGCCCCGGTAGAAGAGCAGGGGAACTAAGTGGAACAGGTCAGATTTTTCATTGGCCCAGAGTACAATCAAAGTCGGGTGGATGCAGCGGCAGCAGAGCTGACTGGTCGGACCCGCTCCCAAATCCAGTCGGCTGAAAGAAGGGCAGGAGCTGTGTATCTCCATTCCGGATCCGGTGGAGTTGGAAGCTGTTCCTCAGGATATTCCGGTGGACATTATCTATGAGGACGAGAGCGTTATAGTGGTGAACAAACCTAAGGGGATGGTGGTGCATCCAGCACCGGGAAATCCGGATGGTACACTAGTCAACGCCCTGCTTTGGCACTGCCGCGGAAAGCTCTCGTCCATCAATGGAGTGATCCGGCCGGGAATTGTTCACCGAATCGATCGGGACACCAGCGGTCTGCTGCTGGTAGCTAAGACAGATCAGGCCCATCTTTCCCTGTCAGAACAGATCAAGGCGCACAGCTGTGAACGAGTGTACCAGGCTGTGGTCTATGGTCGGATGAAGGAGGGGGAGGGGCGTGTAGATGCCCCCATTGGCCGGAATCCGATGGAGCGCAAAGAGATGTGCGTTATAACTAAAAACTCCAAGGAAGCGGTCACCAACTACCGTGTGCTGCAGGAATACGAGGGCTTTTCCCATCTTGAACTTCGCTTAGAAACCGGACGGACTCATCAGATCCGTGTCCACATGGCTTATTTGGGACATCCGGTTGCAGGTGACCCGGTCTATGGACCCAAAAAGGTGATAAAAAGCCTGGAAGGACAGTGCCTGCACGCAAAAAGCATTGCTTTTAATCATCCGGTCACAGGGGAGCGGATGCGATTTGATAGTGAACTTCCCAGTTATTTTACCGATTTTCTGCGGACACTGCGCCCGATGTAAGACACAGAAACAGTCAAAACCGGAAAGGAGTCAATATGGGTTATAAACTCTCGGATATCTATTTGTTCAGCGATTTTGACGGAACACTTCACAGTGCGGCGGAGGGAATTCCCAAGCGGAACCTGGATGCACTGCAGCGCTTTGTGCAGAAAGGCGGACATTTTGGCCTGGCGACCGGCCGTGCGCCTTTCTCTGCAAAGGAATTTGTACAGCAGCTGCCCGTGAACTCGCCCTGTCTGTGTGTGAACGGCGGCGCAGTCTATGATATGCAGAAGGACGAATATATCTATACAGATTTCCTCCCTGAACAGGCGCGGGATTATGTTGAGCGGATCTTGAGTAGTTATCCGGAGTTGGATACGGCTGTCCTCACGGATCAGGCATATTATTATGTGGCTGATCCGGAGCTGGCAGCAGGCCGAATGAAGCTCCAGAATTACACTGTAAACCCCTATATGCGTCAGCCGATGCAGGGAAACTGGTTTAAAGTGACCTTCAACTGCCGGGGAGAAGATGCCCGACAATATACAGATCTCCTTAACAGCTATGGCTGGGAAGGGGTACGCTTTACCTGTTCGGATAGCTTTTTCATCGAGATGCTTCCCATAGGGACTTCAAAGGGAAATGCAATCCGCAAAATGTGTGAGCGGTTGGGAATTCATATTGACCAGACGGTTGCAGTCGGTGATTACTATAACGACATCGAAATGTTTGAAGCCGCAGGGTTTTCTGCCTGCGTAGCGAATGCACCGGAAGACATCAAGCAGTATGTTGATCAGGTTCTTGTGAGCTGCGAAGAAGGTGCAGTTGCACAGTTGATTGAGTTGCTGGAAGCAAAATACGAGGATTGATCCTCACGCAAAAAGGGAAGCCAGGATCGGCTTCCCTTTTTGTTCCATTTCTCCTACCGTGTCAGATGAATAGAGCTTATCCATATAGCATAGGATTCAGGGAGGAGGGGAGAAAATGACCAGGTGGTGGAGAAGAAGGTGGCAAAACAGAAATGTATCAGGACAGAAAAAATGGATCCTGCCGATACTTCTGGTAGGAATTCTGTTATCCAGGAGTGTACAGGGGACAGCAGAAGCATCCAGGTCAAAGTTTGACAGGTTGCCGGTTCCAGAATATGCTACGATGGATCCGGTCGCTGTGAACTATCCACTGACACCTCCTGTCAGCGGAGCAATTGTATCTGGGTTTGGGTACCGGCAGCATCCTGTGACAAAAGAGAAGGATTTCCATACAGGAATCGATATTTCAGTGACAGAGGGAACTCCGGTCTCGGCAGTGCTTCCGGGAACAGTCACAGAGGTCGGTTATGATGGGATCTACGGTAATTATGTGCGCATGAGCCATGGCGTCAATATCGAGACAAGATACTGCCATTGCAGTAAGATCCTTGTGGAGAATGGCACTCATCTGCGTGAAGGGGAACGAGTCGCTTTGTCTGGTTCCACAGGAATGGTGACAGGGCCACATCTCCATTTCGAGGTATGGGTAGATGGTCTTCTTGCGGATCCTGCCACCGCTCTGGAGGTACACCACAATGCTTGAATTGACCATAGGACGACATCGATTTTGCTTCGACTTTTCATTTTTCCTGCTGATTGCAGTAGTGTGCAGACTCCAGAATGAGAAACTCTTTCTGCTCTCTATTCTCGCAATTGCATTGCATGAGTTTGCTCATATTTTGGCTATAATAGGAGAAAAAATATCTGTAAAGTCAATTAACTTCACAGCCTTTGGGATCCATATAGTCCGTTCAGAGGATTGGTGTACTCAGCAGAACAAACTGGTATGGGTTTACTTAGCTGGTCCAATCAGCAATCTGCTGTTGGCGCTGCTGTTTTTGGGTTTGGCCCACGGTGCAGAAGGGGAGTACTTCGGCTCTGTCAACCTGTTGTTGGGTATAGTACATTTGCTCCCGGTTGGAAATCTGGACGGCGCCAATGCGCTGAAAGTTGTATTGGATTCTTTGTTTCACGAACCACGGGGAAGGCGAATTTCTCGATGGCTCTCCTTCGTTATCTTGTTTCTGCTCATTCCGATTATGAGGAGAATTCCTGGTGGACTGAGTCCAACAGCCTGGCTTTTATGGCTCTCCATGTTTGCTGTTACGGTTCGGTCAGAATAGAAATATTGCATATAAAAAACGCGACGGAATATCCGTCGCGTTTTCCCTTATTCTACGGTGACTGATTTGGCGAGATTTCTCGGTTTATCCACATCGCAGCCGCTCTGCACTGCCTTGTAGTAGGCAATCAGCTGCATGGCGAGGGCCGCTGTAAAAGGCATAAATTCATCTGCTGCATCCGGCAGATCGATCCGGAAATCATAGGCATCGATGTCGACAGCTTCGCTTCCCCGACAAATCAGAAGTGTTTTGGCCCCGCGGGCTTTAACCTCCTTCATATTGCTGACCGTTTTGGGCAGAACAGCCTGCTGGGTTGCCAGTGTAATTA
>CAKWRB010000134.1 GCA_934845495.1 uncultured bacterium | reverse complement strand
CGGCTACACCATGTCGCTGCCGGAGGACGACCGCGGCTATATGTCCAAGACTGCCATGCAGGAGAACATTGTCACCCTGCTGGGCGGCCGTATGGCAGAGCTGATCGTCCTGGACGACATCTCCACCGGTGCTTCCAATGACCTGGAACGCGCCACTCAGATTGCCCGTTCGATGGTGACCCGTTACGGATTCAGCGATAAGCTGGGCCCGGTGGTCTATGGCCAGGACCAGGGCGAGGTGTTCCTGGGAATGGACATCAACCGCTCCCGGAACTACTCGGAGGAAGTGGCTGCTGAGATCGACGAGGAGATCCGCCGGATCATTGAGGAGGCCTATGCCCGTGCCCGGGAGATCCTGGAGGCACACCGCGACCAGCTGGAAGTGGTGGCCCAGTATCTGATGGAGCACGAGAAGGTGGGCGAATTTGGCTTCAAGGCCCTGATGGAGGGCCGGGAGGTAAACCCCGACGAGGACCAGCACGGCATCTTCTCCAAGGTGATTTCCGAGGCGCAGAAGGCAGCCGCTGAGCCTGCCCTGCCCGAAGCAGAAGCGGAACAGTCTGCAGAGGCGCCAGCGGATAAAACCGAAGAATAATCACTGTCCTGATAAGGCCTGTGGCTCCCGGAATGGGGAGTTCACAGGTCTTTCTGTTCGGCAGGTTCTGCCGGACAGATTTGACAAAGGGTGGTAAAATTTGCTTTAATAAAAAGAGTTATCAAAGAAAAAAGGGGCGAGCAGATGGCAGTATCAAAAAACAGCTATGGCAACGACAGCATCTCAGCACTGAAGGGTGCCGACCGGGTCCGCAAGCGTCCGGGTGTCATCTTCGGTTCGGATGGCCTGGAGGGGTGCGAGCACTCGATCTTCGAGATCCTCTCTAACGCCATCGATGAGGCCAGAGAAGGCTATGGCAAAAAAATCACTGTCACCCGTTACCTGGACGGTTCGGTGCAGGTGGAGGACCAGGGACGCGGTATCCCGGTGGACTTTAACCCCAAGGAGGGGCGGTACAACTGGGAGCTGTTGTTCTGTGAGATGTACGCCGGCGGAAAATACAACACCAATGCAGCCGAGAGCTATGAGTTCTCGCTGGGTCTCAACGGCCTTGGCCTTTGTTCCACCCAGTATGCCTCAGAGTATATGGATGTCACCATTTGCCGGGATGGCTTTGTCTACGAGCTTCACTTCCAGAAGGGTGAACCTTCGGAGGAGATGAAGAAAACCCCCACCCGCCGCCGGGACACCGGAAGCACCATTCGCTGGAAGCCGGATCTGGAGGTGTTTACCGACATCGCCGTACCGGCGGACTACTACCGGGATATCCTCAAGCGCCAGGCCGTGGTGAACCCCGGGGTGCTGTTCCTGCTGCGCAGCGAAACCGAGCCGGGCAGCTTTGCCGAGGAGGAGTTCTTCTATGAAAACGGCATCCAGGACTATGTCACCGAGCTGCTGGGCGGCGAGGAGCCGCTGACCCCAGTGCAGTTCTGGGAGGCGGAACGGGTCGGCCGTGACCGGGAGGACAAGGCGGATTACAAGGTAAAATTGTCGGTGGCGCTCTGCTTCTCCAACAAGCTGAGCCTGACCGAGTACTACCACAACTCCAGCTTCCTGGAGCATGGCGGCAGCCCGGAGCGGGCTGTGCGGGCCGCCACCGTCTACCAGATTGACAGCTACCTCAAGCAGAACAACAAATACCTCAAGAACGAGAGCAAGATCACATACCAGGATGTCGCCGACTGCCTGGTGCTGGTCTCCTCCAACTTCTCCACCCAGACCTCCTACGAAAACCAGACGAAAAAATCCATCACCAACAAGTTCGTCTACGAGGCGATGAACGAGTTCCTCCGCCACCAGCTGGAAGTCTACTTCCTGGAAAACCCGGATGAGGCGGCCCGCATCGCGGAGCAGGTGCTGGTGAACAAACGCAGCCGGGAAAATGCGGAAAAGACCCGCCTGAACCTCAAGAAGAAGCTCTCGGGCAGCATCGACCTGGCCAATCGGGTGCAGAAGTTTGTGGACTGCCGCAGCAAGGACCCTGCCGAGCGGGAGATCTACATCGTGGAGGGTGATTCGGCGCTGGGCGCCTGTAAGCTGGGCCGGGATGCCCAGTTCCAGGCCATTATCCCGGTGCGCGGCAAGATCCTCAACTGCCTCAAGGCGGAGTATGACAAGATCTTCAAAAACGACATCATCACCGACATCATCAAGGTGCTGGGCTGTGGGGTAGAGGTCAAGAGTAAGGCCAACAAGGAGCTCTCCACCTTTGACCTGGACAACCTGCGCTGGAACCGCATCGTCATCTGTACCGATGCCGATGTGGACGGCTTCCAGATCCGCACCCTGATTTTGACCATGTTCTACCGCCTGACCCCTACCCTGATCGAGCAGGGGTATGTCTACATCGCGGAATCCCCGCTCTATGAGATCAGCGCCAAGGGCAAGACCTACTTTGCCTACACCGAGCCGGAGAAAACCCGTGTGCTGGAGGAGATCGGAAATGCCAAGTACACCATCCAGCGCTCCAAAGGTCTGGGTGAAAACGATCCGGATATGATGTGGCTGACCACCATGAACCCCAAGACCCGCCGCCTGATCCGGGTGAGCCCGGCCGAGGCGGAGGCCACCTCCCAGATGTTTGACCTGCTGCTGGGGGATAACCTGAGCGGACGCAAGGACTTCATCTCCCAGAACGGCCATCTCTATCTGGACGATCTGGACCTGTCCTGATCGGTGCGTGAGAGGAGAGTGTGACTATGGCACCCAGAAAAAAGACGGAATCCCAGCACAAGCATGGCCCGGTGAGCCCCAACGCGGTCATCGAGAATGCCGGTGTGATGGTGGAGCAGCCCATCACCGAAACGCTGGAAAAGAACTATATGCCCTATGCGATGAGCGTGATCCTCTCCCGGGCCATCCCCGAGATTGACGGCTTCAAGCCCTCGCACCGCAAGCTGCTCTACACCATGTACAAAATGGGTCTGCTCACCGCTGCCCGGACCAAATCGGCCAATGTGGTGGGCCAGACCATGCGCCTCAATCCCCACGGTGATGCCGCCATCTACGAAACGATGGTGCGTCTGTCCCGGGGGTACGAGGCTCTGCTCTACCCCTATGTGGACTCCAAGGGCAACTTCGGCAAGGCCTATTCCCGGGATATGGCCTATGCCGCCAGCCGATACACCGAGGTAAAGCTGGAGAAGATCTGCCAGGAGCTGTTTGCCGATATCGACAAGGACACCGTGGACTTTGTGGACAACTACGATGCCACCATGAAGGAGCCCAAGCTCCTGCCGGTGACCTATCCGGGAATCCTGGTCAATGCCAACATGGGCATTGCCGTCGGCATGGCAAGCTCGATCTGTCCCTTCAACCTGGGCGAAGTGTGTGAAACCGCCATCGGGCTCATCAACAACCCGGAGCACGACATCGCTTCCACCCTCACCGCACCGGACTTCCCGGGTGGCGGCTATATCCTCTACAACAAGGCTGAGCTGGATAAGATCTATGCCACTGGCCGGGGCAGTGTGACCGTCCGCAGCCGGTATACCTACGACAAGCAGAACAACTGCATCGATATCACCGAGATCCCGTCCACCACCACCATCGAGGCCATCATGGACAAGGTGATCGACCTCATCAAGGCGGGCAAGATCCGGGAAATTGCCGATATGCGCGATGAAACCGATCTTTCCGGCCTCAAAATCACCATCGACCTCAAGCGGGGCGCCGACCCCGACAAGCTCATGCAGAAGCTGTTCCGCCTCACACCGCTGGAGGATAACTTTTCCTGCAACTTCAATGTGTTGGTGGGCGGTATGCCCAAGGTGATGGG
>CAKWRB010000133.1 GCA_934845495.1 uncultured bacterium | reverse complement strand
AGCACTTGGGCTCCAGCGGATTGATGCGGTACACGCCGCCCATCAGATCCATGAAGCAGCCGCCCACCGTCTCACACATATCCTTTTGTTCGTGTTCCACATCCAGGGAAATCACGGATTTGCCCGCCTCGAGGAAGTTGAGCAGGAGCAGTTTGAGCAGATAGCTCTTACCCTGGCCGGAGTTGCCGAGGATCAGGATGTTGGCGGAGGTCTTATCGTCATCCCGCTTATCAAAATCTACGAGGATATTGGCCCCATACTTGTCCTTGCCGATGTAGAATCCGTGAGGATCGGTCTTGCCAGAATAATTGAAGGGATACAGGTTGGCCACCGAGCTGGCCGGAAGGACCCGTTCAAATTGGGCGCCGAAGGCGTTGCGGCCGGCCGGCATAACAGAAACAAAGCCCTCCTGCTGACGGAGCATAAGCCGGTCCACATTGAGCTTGGAGCGAACCAGTTCGGTGAGCACATCGGTCTGGAGCAGCTTGAGGGCGTCGTAGTCCGGGGCGGTCAGCTCCAGGAACACCGCACAGTGGAGGAGCGGCTCCCGGTTGCGGTGCATGGAGGAGACCAGGGTAACCACATCCTGCAGGTTGGCCTCGGCGGTGACAGTCTGCTGGAGATCCTCGGTGCTGGAGCGGGACATTCGGTGCTTGTTGGCGGCGTTGTGGATGATCCGGCGCTCCTCACTGGGGGTGACCTGCCGGGTGTAGATGCGGATGGTGACCCCGTCCATCTCGCCCAGATGCCGCAGGATGGCCTGCTCATCGGTAGAAGTGGGGTACTCCCGCAGCGCCCATACACAGCGGCAGGTGTTGCCGCACAGGTAGTGGTCCACCTTGAAGTCGATGACCGAGGGGGCGACCATGTCGAGGAAATCCTTGATATATGGTTCCTCCACCACAGGCCGGGGAGAGTTCTTTGTTCTGTTTTTCGGCAATGAAAAAACCTCCTGTCCAGGCCGGCAGGAGATCTTTTATCGCACTGTTTCTTCCTGATATGGCCCGGAAGTTCTCCTGACGGCCATATCAATTAAATTGTGGGGCACGGGTCAGTCATTCAGAATGATCCAGCGTTCCCCGTCGTAATCCTCATATTTTTCCGTGGTGGCATTCTGCTCAAAATACACGCCCAGCATGCGCTTGAGATCCTCGCCGCTGGCGAGGCTTGCCTTGAAGCCCTGATCCTCGAGGCTTTTCTGGATGCGGGAGAGGTGGGTGTGCAGCTCCATCCCTGTTTCCTCACGCAACCGGACCAGTACGAAGAACTCACGGGCGGTCGCCATCTGGATCTGCAGACGGTCCAGTGATTTAGCGTCCGCCTCCAGCAGCCGGCTGATGACCGGCAGGTCCTCCTCGGCAGCCCGCTGGCGATAGTGCCTCTTGTTGTCCTCAAAGCTCTCCTTGGAGTTGAGGGCCAACATCTCGATCTCAGCCTGCCCCTTGAGGACGGTCATGAGGGCATAGATGCGATTGCTCACAGCCTCCGGGGGCTGGACCGAGAGGTTGGTGGGCTTGATGGCAAAGAAAATCAGCCTCCCATGACTGGTCTTTAGGCCGCTGTCGGTGATCTCGTCGATCCCGATGAGCTGCCGGGTAGTCTGTTTGGCCGTTGCTTCTTTTTTTCTGCTCATTTTCTATCACTCCTATCCGTTGATGGATTACACAGCCCCCAGGCATAGGTCTGCTGGCCCAGGAGGAAATATCGGATTGCATAGCGCAGGAAGTCCAAGATACTGGTATCCTCCAGCCGAATCGAGAGGAAGGCATAGGCCGCAGTGATTACCACTGGGGGCAGGAAGCCAAGTTGGGCCATGGCAAACACAGAGATCAGGGCGCCCACGCCAATGATAGCGATGTCCCGCAGTTCCCACAGCCACAGTACGGCTTTGGATTTCAGATTATCGGGATAAATGTACATGTTTCACCTCACATCGTCATGCTCATTCCAAACCCCTGTTCATCCTGATCGGGGCCGAATTCCTGATC
This sequence comes from uncultured bacterium, assembly GCA_934845495.1. Lineage (GTDB taxonomy): Bacteria > Bacillota > Clostridia > Oscillospirales > Ruminococcaceae > Avimicrobium. Next base: position 1,865 of record CAKWRB010000133.1, on the reverse strand, counting down.
TTGTACTTCGTCTGGGCTTTGTTCCATCAACCAAGATTGGAGTTCCTGTGCCACCAACCCCACAACGAAGGCTCGTTTGGATACGCCATTATGCGCCTCCACATACTGCTCAACGCGGTGGAAAAGAGATTCGGGCATAGCAATGGCCAGCGTCCGTTCTTTCTTGTTGTCCTGAAGGGCCGCACTCTGGAGCGGTTCCTCGCCATGTTCCCACTGATCCAGTGCCTGATTCAAAAGGCTCTGAACCAGTGCCTTTTGGGTGAGGGGCGCATGAGCATCCAGGTAGGACTTCAGCCGCTGAAACATGTCATCTGAGATCTGAACGGCCAGGGTGCGCTGTTCCTGCTTTGCTGTGGCAGGCTGGTCCAGATAGGTAGTGAGTATCTTAGTGAGGTACTCACCGTTTGTCATTTCAGGACTTTTGCCCTCCATCAGCCGCTTGTGAAGCGACTCGGGAATCAAGCCGCAGAGGTTTTTCATCGGTTCCATTATCGCATCTCCTATTCATAATCATTCAAGCTATCTGTGCTGTGGTCGCCCATGCGATTCCTTGCAAAACATAGTCGACGCAAGGAATCGCTACACTGTTGCCCAGTGCTTTATAGCGGGCGGAGTCGGAAGCACCCTCGATATCAGTCCAACCATCCGGAAATCCCTGCAGGCGCTCGCATTCCAGCGGGGTCAGACGGCGGATCAGAAGAACCGAGGCACCTCTTGGAGCGGAGGCGCTGTTATCTGGCTCGTCCATATCCACGACCAAATCTGTTGCGTCTTTGTGCTGACGGGCGCTCTGAGTGCTGACCACCTCGTTGCTTTTGAACACATCCACACGCTGGCGGCTGAACACGGCATGGTGATCGGTGGCGGTGAGAGTATAGGCGATGCCCTGTTGATACCCAATCCCGTTCCCGCCGTTCATAGGCTGCCGGTCAATGGCATTTCCGGTGATACAGAATATCGTGTCCGGTTCTGCGACCAGCGGGACATTGTTCCCACCCGTACCGTAACGGGCTGACATTGTGGGCGCCACAGAATGTGGGCCGGTGTAGCGGGCATCGATCCCGTGGTTCTCGAATACAAGTGGCTGGTGGCCATGCTCCTGTGCCCGAAGTGTTCCGGCAACATTTTCGCTGCAGGCAATGGCGCTTCCGCCCTGGTCATTAAGGCACAGGATGGATGGCATACAGTTCCCGCTGGCGGTTCCTTTCAAGGTAGGCGAGACTTCCTCTCCATAGCCAATACTGCCCGCAGAAGCACCAGCTCCAGCAGAAAAAGCAGCTGTAAAAATGGCGGGATACCCTTGTCCGGGCATACCGCCGCCTCCGCTTAGTGCTGTGTGCCGCTCCTCGGAAAGGAAGCAATCACCGTTGCCTTTGGCCGTGATTCCGGCCACAAAGGTCTGCTGTTTCATCCCTGGCTGGGCGGTCAGCGCCGCGGCTACATCATGAAGATCCCGCACCTCGTCCCGCTGATTGGCGGCAAAGGCGGTGAGCACACCGTTTCGTCCAGTGGACATACCACAATTAACACCGAGAGTGGCTGCCTTTTCTCCTGTCAGGTCTCCGTTGTATCCGTCGAATCCGATGGGGCCAGTCCCGCCTGGAGGATCAGAGCATCCCGGAGCTGAGGCGGCAGTTCCTTGCCTCTGGCCTCCGCTCGACGCAGAATACCCAGGCAGGCGGTTTTGCTCAAATAGTATTTGCGGGGCGGATCGTCCTGCAAAATCTGCGACAAGGAAGATTCTCTTGCGACGCTGGGCGACACCCCAGAATTGAGCATCCATGACTCTCCAAGCCAGGCTGAATTGATTTCCCAGAATGATTGCCCCAGCAGATTCCCAGCGCCCGGAGTCAGGTCGAGGCACT
>CAKWRB010000132.1 GCA_934845495.1 uncultured bacterium | reverse complement strand
AGCACCGAGACCGGGATCTGGCAGACCATGATCGATGGCGCCAAGAAGGCTCTGGAGGAAACCCCTGAGCTGCTGCCGGTGCTGAAGAAGGCCGGTGTGGTGGACGCTGGCGGTGCAGGCCTGGTGTATGTCATGGAGGGCATGCAGCAGGTGTTCCAGGGCGGTGCAATCATCGAACTGCAGGAGGAATCGGGGGAGAAGTCCCCCACGGAGATCCCGGACGAGCGCAATGCCGCCGGCCTCTATGAAGGGGAGATCACCTTCACCTACTGCACCGAGTTCATCGTGCTCAAGGATGCCGAGCGGGCTGATGCCCTGGCTCTGCGCGCCTACCTGGAGAGCATTGGCGACAGTGCTGTGGTGGTGGACGATGACGACATCATCAAGTGCCATGTACACACCGACAACCCCGGTGATGCCCTGCAGAATGCTCTGCAGCACGGCGCTCTGACCAAGATCAAGATCGAAAATATGCGGGAACAGCATGCCGACAACCAGAAGGCGGTCCGCGAGTCGATGACTGGCGGCTTCCAGTATGCCCCAGTGGACCCCAGCAATGCCTATGGCTTTGTAGCTGTGTGCGCTGGCGACGGTGTGGAGCAGCTCTTCCAGGATCTGGGCGTGACCAATGTGGTCAAGGGCGGTCAGACCATGAACCCCTCCACCGACGACATCCTGTCGGCAGTCCATGCCACTCCGGCCAAGACCGTCTTTGTTCTGCCCAACAACAAGAACATCATCATGGCTGCCGAGCAGGCCATCAACCTGGCTGATCGCGAAGTGCGTGTTCTGCCCACCAAGACCATTCCGGAAGGCCTTTCGGCCATGCTGGTATTTGATGAGTCCATCAATGCCGAGGAAAACCAGATGAACATGACCAAGGCTGCCGAAAAGGTAAGCACTGGTCAGGTGACCTTTGCAGCCCGGGACAGCGAGTACGACGGCCACAAGATCAAGGAGGGCGACATCCTTGCCATCGAAAACGGCAAGGTGACCTCGGTGGAGAGCGACATCGTCAAGGCGGCAGTGAAGATCACCAAGAACATGGTCAAGAAGCGCAAGGGCGAAGCCGGCTTCATCACCGTGATCTACGGCGAGGATGCCACCGAAGAGCAGGCCGCTATGGTGGAGCTGGAGATCAAGGAAAAGATCGACCCGGATATCGAGGTAGCACTGGTCAACGGCGGTACCCCCATCTATTACTTCACCATCTCGGTGGAATAAGCATTTGTTTCATAGAACAGCAAAGAGCTGCCAGCCCGGCAGCTCTTTTTTGCGTTTTCACTAAAATTCTGTCGGGAAATTCTCCTGTGCAAAGGGAGATACAGAGGGATTTTCGCTTTTTCACAGTGCAGCAGCGTGCTATAATAGAATCATTGGACTGAAAACTACCAATGGTACGGGCTGCTGTGCGGTGCCAGAGACTGGGACAGCACCGGTTCGGGATAAGGAGAGTGTAACAATGGCAAAACGCAAGGTGATCCTCGATGTGGATACCGGTTCGGATGACGCGATCGCACTGATCGCCGCCATGGCAAATCCGGAATTTGAGGTGCTGGGCATCATGGCTGTCAACGGCAACCGCGCCGTATCCATCACCACTGAAAACAGCCTGCGCATCAGCGAGCTGATGGGCGGCACCGTTCCGGTCTTCCAGGGCTGTGCCGTACCGTGGACTTCCTGTATGCTGGGCTACCGCCGGCACTACCCCATGTACAGTGCCCCGGAAGAGGCGCTCTATAAGAACATCCATGGCACTTACATCGACCAGTGCCCGCCTGCCACCATCCAGGCGCAGCCGAAGAACGCAGTCAGCTGGCTGGTGGATACCCTCATGGAGGCCGAGGACGGCGAAATCACCCTGATCCCCCTGGGTCCGCTCACCAACATTGCCCATGCCGTGCGCATCGAGCCCCGGATCATCCCCAAGATCAAGGAGATCGTCTACATGGGCGGCGGCTTCCGGGTGGGCAACAAGACCGCTCTGGCCGAGTTCAATGTCTGGCTGGATCCCGAAGCTGCTCAGGCAGTTCTGGACTGCAACATTCCCTTTACCTTTGTCACCCTGGATGCCACCCATTCCGCCTATGTGACCATGGAGGATGCCGCGCGCTTCCGCGCCATCGGAACCCGTCCGGCAGAGGTGGTGGCCTCGCTCTGCGAGCAGCGCATCGCCGGTTACGGCGAGTGGCAGAAGGTGGCCGATGTGCCGGCAGCCCCGGTGCATGACCCGCTGACCATTGCCTATCTGGTGGACCCCACCGTCATCACCGACATCGAAGATGCCCCCTGCGTGGTGGACTGCGGACGGGGCGCTGCCTATGGCGTGACCCTTTTTGATATCCGCAATGGCCGTGCCGAGGCCAAGGCACCCAACTGCCGGGTAGCCCTCAAGGCAGATCGGGAGAAGTATGTGGATATCCTCTGCCGCCTGCTGGAAAACACCAAGAAGTAACCTGCATCAAAAAAGCCGTATCCCGTTTTCAGGGGTGCGGCTCTTTGCATTTGCACAGCGGTCAGCAGTTCCAGTTGATTTTGGCGGGATTTTTCTCCCCCGGTACTGAAACGGCACGCAGTTTCGCTATATAAAAAACCTCCTTATTTGGTCTGACAGCATTGTAGCACATCTGCTCGGACTCTGGCAAGACGAGGGATATTTCCGGCCGGGGGAGTTTTCTTTTTCCGGGAGTTATGGTATCATAAAATGGAATATAAGCATTGAGAATTTGGGAGAATTACTGGAAATGATAGCTTCTCTGGAACAGATTACAAAATACTACGGGGCGGAACTGATCCTCGATCAGGTGTCGCTCAAAATAGAGGATCAGGACCGCATCGGCCTGATCGGCGTCAACGGAGCGGGAAAATCCACCCTGCTCAACATTCTTAGCGGCGACCTGGAGTTTGAAAGCGGCGAACGGGCCATTGCTTCCGGAGCGCGCATCGGCTTCCTGCGCCAGAACAGCGGCTTGGATCGCAGCAGCACCATCCTGGCCGAGATGCGCAGCGTCTTTGCGCCGCTTTATGAGATCGAGCGGCAGATGGAAGCCCTGCGCATCCGGATGCGCCAGTTTCCGGATGACCACACCCTGCTGGAGGAATACAACCGCCTGCACACCGAGTTCGAGGCAGGCGATGGCTACCTGATCGATGTGAAGATCAACACCATCCTCAACGGTATGGGCTTTGCCGGCCGGGACCGGGAGACCCTGATTTCGGCGCTGTCCGGCGGTGAAAAGACCCGTCTGGCCCTCTGCAAACTGCTGCTGGAGGAGCCGGAACTGCTGATCCTGGACGAGCCCACCAACCATCTGGACTTCAAGACTCTGATCTGGCTGGAGGAGTACCTCAAGGGCTACAAGGGCGCCCTGCTCATCGTCTCTCACGACCGGTACTTCCTGGACAGCCTGGTGACCTCGGTGTGCGAACTGGACCGCACCCGACTCACCCGGTACCCCGGCAACTACACCAAGTTCACCCAGCTGCGGGACGAGGCCTATACCAGGCAGCTCAAGCTCTACGAGCGCCAGCAGGAGGAGATCAACCGCCTGCAGGAGTATGTGGATAAAAACATCGTGCGTGCCACCTCGGCCAAGAGCGCCAAGAGCAAGCGCAAGGCCATCGAGCACATGGAGCTGGTGGAAAAGCCCCTTCCGCCCCAGAAGCGGGCGCATCTCTCCTTTGGATATGATGTGGAACCGGTCAAGGAGGTGCTGCATGTGCGCAACCTCTCCCTTTCGGTGGGGGAGGGCGCTGAACGCCACCCGCTGTTCAAGGGCCTGCAGCTGGATGTGCTGCGCGGGGAAAAGATTGCCATCATCGGAGAAAACGGTGTGGGCAAATCCTCGCTGCTCAAGGCCATTCAGGGGCTGTTC
>CAKWRB010000131.1 GCA_934845495.1 uncultured bacterium | reverse complement strand
CAGGTGGCCATTGTGGGCACTGCCAATCTGGATTACCGCAGCTTCTACCTCCACTTCGAGTGTGGTGTCTCCTTCTACCAGTCCACCATGGCGGCGAAGGTTCGGGACGATATCCTCCGGACACTGGAAGTCTGCCAGCCGGTGGAGCTGGAGGAACTGGCCCAGGAACCGCTGCACCACCGGGCACTGGCCAAGCTGCTGCGGCTGATGGCGCCGTTGATGTAGCGATAGTTTCCGCCAAAAACAAATTGCCCCGGTTTTCCCTGCAAGGGGAGAGCCGGGGGTTTCTTTTTTCAGATAAAAAGGCCGGCAGCTCCTGTTCCGATGCGGAGGCAGGGGCTGCCGGCGGCTGTATGGGAGTCCCCCTCCGAAGAGGGAGAAAATTGGGGGGCTAATCCAGTGTGGCCTGGGGCCAGGAATCCAGATAGAGGGCATTGTCCTGGGAGATGTAGCGCTCACTGTTCTCATCGGTTTGCACCGAGAGGGTCATGCGCTTCAGCAGCTCCGGGTCCAGCGAGATCAGGGTGTCCTCCGGGATAAAGCGCACCAGCATCAGATGGCTGCGTCCGCTTTGCTTTGTCCGCCCGGTGTCGAAGAGCAGCAGCATCTCCCGGTTCTGGTTTTCCCCATAGGGGTGGGAGAGGTCGTAGAGCATCCGGATCTCCTCCGGGGTGAAGGAGCCTGCTGTCAGCAGGGAAGAGCTGCCTGACTGGGTGAAGACGGTGCCCTCGGCTGTCTCGTTGTACAGCTGCTGCTCCGACTCGATCCAGTAGTAGGCCAGGGCCGGATAGAGCCGGAAGGTAGAGGGGCTGTACCAGAGGTCGTAGTGGTCATATATTCCATAGACGGCGGTATAGTCAGCCGGGTCGAAGGCCTTCGCCTCGATGCCCAGTTCCTGGAGCAGCTTCAGAGTTTCAGAAAAGTCTTCATAGATTGGGTACTGAAGGGTGTTTGAATTCTCCCCGGCCGGGCGCTCGATGCCCTCGCCGCTCAGCTCATCGTAATAGTATTCCAGCATGGGGTAGCGGTAGCCGATGTTCAGGAAGATCAGCGGCTCGCCCTGCTGTTCTGTGGCGGAGCCAGCGGTTTCAAACAGATCCTGCCGTACGGCCTCCATCAGGCGCTCGGTCTGGGAGTCGCTGACGCGCAGCTCCGAGCCGGTCACATCCATCACGGTGATGCCGTCCAGCTGGGTTTCGTTCTCGCCGATCTTCAGCAGGGGGTTGACCTGCTCCATCACCTCGGCAGTGCTGTACAGAGAGCGGAACTGTTCGGCTTCGGCCTCGTTCAGCTCCAGGCCGTAGTAGCTGCGGGTCACGGTGCAGCCATTTTGCAGGTGGTACACCACCCGCAGCCGGGCATCGGCGCTGTTCTCCTGGTCTTCGTTCTCGCTCTGGCGGCGGGCGGCGTCAATGGCGCTCTGGTGCAGCTGGGTCAGTGCAGCGATGGATTCCTCGCTGGAGAGCCGAATGCTGTCGGTCGTATGCAGGCCAGGGGAATCTCTCCAGTAGTGGTTGAGGTATCCCTCCACCTGGGCATAGTTCACCGAAGCCGGCACGGGGACGGCGGATTCATATCCGAACAGCCCGGTGACAGCCACCAGGGCAATCCCCACTGTGGCCACCAGGTCGGCCAGGCAGATCCACCAGTTGGAACGGACGGTTTTGAAGCCGCGCCCCAGCACGACCTCCAGCACCAGATAGCCGATCACGGCGCCGCCGGCACAGCCCAGCACAAAGGCCAGCTGATCGGTGGTATTGCAGCAGGTGTTGTCGGAGGCGACGGCGGCAAAGATCATAAAGCCAAAGACGACTGCCAGCAGGAAGGCAGAAGTGATCTTGAAGATGAGGCGGAACCAGTTGTCCCGGGAGACATTTTCGGCCAGTTCCGCATCCCGGCGCTCGTAGAAAAAGACGGTCAGCAGGGTAGCGACCGGGATCAGCACCGCCCAGAAGCCCACACCCCAGACGCTCATGGGAACCAGCGTATCGGTGAAGATCTGCCGGATCAGCAGGGGGAGCGGATGGAAATAGGGCAGCAGGCGGTCCATCAGGGTTGTGGGGTCAAAGCCGATTACAAAGGTGCCCAGGATCCCCTGCAGAGCGATGAGGATCAGGAGCGGCTCCAGGTTGAGCATGCCTGCATAGAGCATGGTGTCCACAGCCGTTCCCATCAGGGTGGCGGTGAGCATCACACTGATAAAGATGTAGTAGGCCAGCAGAACCCAGAGCAGGGAATCTTTGATGAGCCACCCCAGCCCAAGGGCCGGATTGATAGCCAGAGCCAGCCCGGCGGCAATGCTTAGATTGAGCAGGATGGGGACTGCCAGATCCAGGGTGCCGGCGATGAGATGGGAAAGGATCATCTGCCGGCGGGTAAAGGGAAGCGAGTAGTAGACATCCACCGAGCGGCGCCCGAAGTTGTAGTTCATCAGCTGCATGGCAAGCACGGCGGCTGCCAGCAGGATCACCAGCGGGAACAGTACGGCAGAAAAGTTGCCGTAGACCTGGCCATAGGTGCTGGCACGCAGGGCAAATCCATGCTCCGGGCGGTTGATCAGCTTCAGCGCCAGCTGCAGCGGCAGGGCGATGAATTCCAGCAGGAAGAACAGGGCGCTCATCAGCCGGGTGCGGCGCAGGTCGTGCCGGAGCATGGCTGTCAGGTCGGCATGGTTAGAAGATGATGTGATTGTAGTCATAGCCCACAGCCTCCATTTCACTGATAAATACTTCTTCCAGGGTCAGGGAAATGCAGTCGAGGATCACCGGGTTCAGCGGTTGCAGTGCCGCGAATACCTCCTCCTCGCTGCCCCGTACCAGCAGGGTCCAGACGCTGCCCACCCGTTCGGTACGCAGCACCGAGAGTCCGGGCAGATCCAGTGTTTCCACAGCCGGTCGGAAGGCGGTCTGCACCTTGCAGTAGCTGGTACGCAGGTTGTCCATCTCCCGCGTCATCAGCAGCTGCCCCTTGTGGAGGATCGCCACATGGTCGCACAGGTCCTCCAGCTCCCGCAGGTTATGGGAGCTGATCAGGGCGGTCATGCCCCGGCCGGACACCTCGTCGGCGATGAGCTTGCGGGTCGCCAGACGGATCACCGGGTCCAGGCCGTCGAAGGCCTCGTCCAGCAGCAGGTAGTCCGGGTCCCGGCTCAGGGCCAGGATCAGCGCAGCCTGCCGCCGCATCCCTTTGGAAAAACCGGAGAGCTTTTTGTCCGGCTGCAGCGGAAACGCTGCCAGCAGCCGGCGGAACTTCTCCTCGTTCCAGTTGGGGTAACTGCCGCGGTAAAAGGCGGCCATCTCGGCCAGAGTGGTCCCGGCAAAGAACCAGAGGTCATCCGGTACCAGAACGATCCGGGATTTGGCGGAGACGCTGTCGAAGATGGGGCTGCCGTCCAGCAGGGCCTCGCCGGCGCTGGGGCGGTAGATGCCGGCCAGTGTCCGCAACAGGGTGGACTTGCCGGCGCCGTTGGTGCCCACCAGTCCATAGATACAGCCGGGCTGGATCTCCAGCGAAAGATTGCTCACCGCCTCGTAGCGGTCAAAGAGCTTGGTCAGATTCTGTGTTGTGATCACTGTGCAACTCCCTCCTTGTATACTTCTTCCACCAGGGCCAGGGCGGTCTGCCGGTCCACACCGGCACTGCGGGCCTCCCGCACAGCTTCCCGGAACCGGTCCAGCACCGAGGCGGTCATCTGGCGATCCAGGGTCTCCTCTCCGCTGATAAAGCTGCCCTTGCCGGCCACCGAGTAGATCAGGCCGCTCTTTTCCAGGTCCTGATAGGCTTTGGCGACTGTATTGGGGTTGATGCCCAGTTCCCGGGCCATCACCCGCACCGACGGCAGCGGGTCCCCCGGGCCGATGGCACCTGCCATGATC
>CAKWRB010000130.1 GCA_934845495.1 uncultured bacterium | reverse complement strand
CATTCACGAGAGAGCTACCGGCGGTGAGTGGGGAATGTTCCCGGCCCGCTCCAAGATGGGCATTGAGGTGATGTCTGTCAACATGCTTCTGGAGAATGAGACCGACCCAGTGATCTGGCGCGGCCCCATCATTGCCGATGTGGTAAAGCAGTTCTGGACCACTGTGATCTGGAGCGATGTGGACTTCATGTTCGTGGATATGCCCCCAGGAACCGGTGATGTTCCGCTGACCGTGTTCCAGTCCATTCCGCTGGATGGCATCATCATTGTTGCCTCTCCGCAGGAACTGGTATCGGTTATTGTGGAAAAGGCTGCCAACATGGCTAAGATGATGAATATTCCGATCCTTGGCCTGGTAGAGAACATGAGCTATCTGACCTGCCCGGACTGCGGCAAGCAGATCAAGCTGTTCGGTGAAAGCCACATTGATGAGATCGCTGAGAAGTACGGTGTGCCCGTACTGGCTAAGATCCCGGTTGACCCGGCTCTTGCAAAGGCAGTGGATGCCGGCGCTGTTGAGCTGTTTGAGGGTGACTGGATGGACGGCGCAATGGATCGTCTGGAAACCCTGTAAGGAGGAGCCTGTATGTCCACAGAGATGGAGAAGAAGATTCAGCCTGAGGAGGCTGTAAAGGCTCCTGAAAAGGATCCGGATCACTGGCGTGAGCCCGCTGCAGAACCCTACTGCAAGCATGACTGCGCCAACTGCCCGCATCCCTGCAACTTCTGATCGGGGAGGCCAGAGCGGTTTCTGCAAAAGCGCACACTATCCAGTGGGTGGTGTGCGCTTTTGCGTACAATTACCCTTTGCAGAATTGGAATAAATGTGCTATACTAAACAAGTGGATTTTCCCGGCAGCGGATGCCGGAAAACGAACCGGTTCTGTACTGCGCAGTGCCGGCACTGAAAATCAGGAGGAAAACTGTAATGGATATGGAAATGAGCATGGATATTATTGAAATGGCCCGTGACCTGGGCCGTGCCCTGCAGGCTGACGAAAAGTACCTGCGCTATGTAAACGCTACACTGGAAAATGATAAGGATCAGATTCTGCAGGACCTGATCGGCAAGTTCAACGCCCTGCGTGTGGACATCAACCGTGAGATCTCCAAGACCGAAAAGGATCAGGAGAAGATTGCCCGTCTGGATTCCGAGTTCAAGACCACCTATCGTCTGATCATGGAGCGCCCTGGCATGGTAGAGTACAATGCTGCCAAGGGCGATCTGGACAACCTGATCCAGTTTATCAACCAGATCATTGTTGGAAGCGCCAATGGCCAGGATCCTGATGCAATTCAGCAGTCTTCTGGCTGCAGTGGCAGCTGCTCGTCCTGCTCGGGTTGCGGTGGTTATTGATCGGATTTCCAGCAATCGAGTCTGACGGATTTACCGTTTATGTGGCGGCTTGGGACCACAGAATGACCGGGACCACAGCGGCCCTGGACATTCGGGTTCCAGCCGCTTTTATTTTTTGAATTCAGGAGGGCAGACCATGGCCAAATTATCCCCGATGATGGAGCAGTACTTCCGCATCAAGGAACAGCATAAGGATCATATCCTTTTTTACCGTCTGGGCGACTTTTACGAGATGTTTTATGATGATGCCCTCCTGGTTTCCAAGGAACTGGAACTGACTCTCACCGGCCGGGACTGTGGCCAGGAGGAGCGGGCTCCCATGTGCGGAGTGCCCTATCATAGCTGTGAGGGATATATTGCCCGGCTGATCAAGAAGGGATACAAGGTTGCAATTTGCGAGCAGATGGAAGACCCCCGACTTGCCAAAGGTGTGGTAAAGCGGGAGGTGATCCGGGTTGTTACCCCCGGTACATTGGTGGAAACCAGTATGCTGGACGAGGGCCAGAACAACTTTATCGCTTCCATTTATACCGAAGGGGATCAGTATGGCCTGGCAGTTGCGGATATTTCTACCGGAGAGATCCATTCAGCGCAGTTTACCGATCCGGATGACAGCACCCTTAAAAACGAGCTCTCTCGGTTTGCTCCCAACGAAATTGTGTTCCATCCGGCATTTCTGGATAAAAAGGGGATGGCGGAGTTTATCCGGAACCGACTCTCCTGCTGTGTGCAGTGCCTGCGGGAAGACCAGTACGATTTCTCCGGGGCGCAGAGTCGTGTTTTGAGTCAGTTTGGAAAGAGCGATCTCGCTGAGCTTTCTTTGGATCAGCGTCCCCTTTCGGTTCAGGCCATTGGCGGACTTCTGGACTATCTCACCGAGACACAGATGAACGGCGTGGATCGCCTGGTTTCGCTGGATCTTTACAGTGAAAATCAGTTTATGGCACTGGATCTCACGGCACGCCGCAACCTGGAACTCACCGAGACGATGCGAACTGGTGAAAAGAAGGGTACTCTTCTCTGGGTGCTGGACCGCACCCGCACTGCTATGGGAAAGCGCTTGATTCGCCAGTATGTGGAACAGCCACTTCTCAGTCCGGCGGTCATCGGACGCCGACTGGATGCAGTGGATGAGCTCTACCAGAACACCATGCTCCGGGATACGATCCGGGAACGGCTGGGCAGTATTTACGATATGGAACGGCTGATGACCAAAATCGTATTTGGCAACTGTACACCCCGGGATGTGCGTACCTTTGGGGCTGCTGTTACAGCGCTTCCGGCCTTGAGATCCTGTCTGGAGAACACGCAGAGCCGCTTTCTTCGGGAAATCTATCAGGACATGGACGAGCTGGCCGATATATCCGATCGAATCGGGCGAGCCATTGTAGACGACCCACCCATTGCGCTCAAGGAGGGCTTTGTGATTCGGGATGGGTACAGCGCTGAACTGGACGAGGTCCGCAGTCTGGTGACCGGTTCCCGGGAGTACCTGGCGGGGATCGAGAGCCGGGAGCGGGAGCGCACCGGAATCAAGAACCTGCGCATCGGCTACAACAAGGTGTTTGGCTACTACATCGAGGTGACCAAATCCAATCTGGAGCTGGTTCCGACGGATTATATCCGCAAGCAGACCCTTTCCACTGGAGAGCGCTATATCACCGAAGAGCTCAAGGAGCTGGAGGGGAAGATCCTCACTGCCAGCGAGAAGATGCTCATGCTGGAGAGTGAACTCTTCCGGGAATTGCGGGAGTTCATCTCCGGGCATTTGTTCCGGATTCAGCGCACTGCTGGCGCTGTGGCCCGGCTGGATGTGTTTGCCTCCTTTGCCGAATCTGCCATGCAGAATGGCTTTGTCCGTCCAATGGTGGATCTTTCTGGTGTGATTCACATCGAGGACGGCCGGCACCCAGCGGTGGAACAGCTGCTGGACGGCGGCCAGTTTGTAGCGAATTCCCTCTACCTTGACCGTGGGGAGAATACTGTGGCCATTATCACTGGCCCCAACATGGCCGGTAAATCCACCTATATGCGGCAGTGTGCCCTCATTGTGCTGATGGCGCAGATTGGTTGTTTTGTACCGGCTCGAAGTGCTTCCATTGGCATTGTAGACGGCATTTATACCCGAGTGGGCGCATCGGATGACCTGGCAACGGGGCAGTCCACCTTTATGGTGGAGATGAACGAGGTGGCTGACATCCTCAAGAATGCTACTCGGGACAGTCTGCTGATCCTGGACGAAATCGGACGAGGAACCTCGACCTATGACGGAATGAGCATTGCCCGTGCAGTCATCGAATACATTGCCGACAAGAAGAAACTGGGGGCAAAGACTCTCTTCGCCACCCATTACCACGAACTCACAGTGCTGGAGGACAGCATTGTGGGAATCCGCAACTTCAATATCGCCTGCCGGAAACGGGGCGAGGAGATCATTTTCCTGCGCAAGATCGTTCCCGGCGGCGCTGATGAGAGCTACGGTATCGAAGTATCCAAGTTAGCAGGAATCCCGGATGAAATCATCCGGCG
>CAKWRB010000129.1 GCA_934845495.1 uncultured bacterium | reverse complement strand
TCGATGCCGGTGACCATCTCGGTGACGGTGTGCTCCACCTGGATGCGGGGGTTCATCTCGATGAAGTAGTGGTTGCCGTGCTTGTCCACCAGGAACTCCACGGTACCGGCATTGACATAGCCCACTTCCTTGGCGATCTTCACCGCATCATCGTAGAGCTGCTGGCGCTTTTCCGGGGAAATCCCAAAGGCCGGGGTGAACTCCACCACCTTTTGGTACCGGCGCTGCACCGAGCAGTCCCGCTCGAAGAGGTGTACCACATTGCCGTACTGGTCGGCCAGGATCTGCACTTCGATGTGCTTGGGCTCCTCCAGGAACTTTTCCACAAAGATGTCGTCGTTGCCGAAGGACTTGCGGGCCTCGGCCTGCACCAGCTCAAAGTTCCGGGCGATCTCCTCGGCATTATCGGCCCGGCGCATACCGCGGCCGCCGCCGCCGGCTGCCGCCTTGAGGATCACCGGATAGCCGGCCTCCTCAGCGATGCGCACGGCCTCCTCCACGCCGGAAACCGGCTTTTCGCTGCCGGGGATCACCGGTACGCCGCACCGGCGGGCCACTTCCTTGGCATGGAGCTTATCCCCCATCTGGTCAAGGATATGGCTGGGCGGCCCGATGAAGATGATGCCCGCCTCCTCACAGGCCCGGGCGAAGTCGGCATTCTCGGACAGGAAGCCATAGCCGGGGTGAATGGCATCCACATTCTTGCGCTTGGCCAGCGCAATGATCTCCTCGATGCCCAGATAGGCCCCGAGGGGGCTGCGGTTCTCGCCGATGAGATAGGCCTCGTCCGCCTTGGTGCGGAACAGCGAGAGCTTATCCTCCTTGGAATAGATGGCGACGGTACGCACATCGGCGTCAAAGCAGGCACGGAAGATGCGGATCGCAATCTCTCCACGGTTTGCCACCAGTACCTTGCGGATCTTTTTTTCCATTGTATCAGTCCCCTTGCATAAAAAATCCACGCCGCTTCGCCCGACGGCGTGAGGTGTGTTGGGCTTATCATATCACAATCTGCAATATAAATAAAGCAGTTTTGCATAATATTTTGGTTTTGACCGAAAACTACCCAAAAAACTCTGCATTTTTGAAGAATATAGAGAGAGTAAACTGCAAATCTCCGTTCTTCGCAGGTTTTTCCTCTTCCCTTTGGCAAAATAAAAAGAGCCCCCATCGGGGGCTCTTTAGGTGCGGTTCCGTAAAGCGCGTGGGATAGGGGGTCAGTCCAGCTTGCCCAGCTCGATGGGGCCGGACAGGATCTCGCACACTGGGCAGGAGGCCACTTCGGCAATGATGCGCGCCTTGTCCGCCTCGCTCAGGGCACCGTGAATCTCCAGCTTGGTGCGGATCCTGGTGACGCCGTTTTCCCGTGCCATCTCGGCCTGGACAGTGACGGTGTCGTAGTCCAGTCCGTCCCGGTTGAGGTACTTACGGGCGGTGATGTTCATGCAGGCACCCAGGGCGGAGAGCAGGGTCTCGCCGGGGCGCAGATAGGCATTCTGGCCGCCCTGTTCCACCGGGATATCGCAATGGGTGGCATGCAGGGTGCCGCGGTCGGCAGTCATTTCGGCAATATAGTTTTCTCGGGTACCGGTTACGGTGATCATCGGGGGTTCCTCCTGACAGTATCGATTTCGGGGCTTCGGGCCGGTGGCCTCTGGTATCCCCATTGTATCAGTGTTTTCACCGCTGCGCAAGATATTCTGTAACCAGGTCACCATACAAAAAAGGACCGCCTCTCGGAAATCCGGAAGGCGATCCCGGCCGATGAACGGCCTGAGCATTTGGTGGGGTTAATCCAGTTCAAAAGCGCCGGTGTAGAGCTGATAATAGGTGCCCTTTTCAGCCAGCAGCTTTTCGTGGTTGCCCCGCTCGATGATATGCCCCTGATCCAGCACCATGATGACATCGCTGTTGCGGATGGTGGAAAGCCGGTGGGCAATGACAAAGACGGTGCGCCCGTACATCAGGCTGTCCATACCCTGCTGTACAATGGCCTCGGTACGGGTATCGATGGAGGAGGTGGCCTCGTCCAGGATCATGACCGGCGGATCGGCCACTGCTGCACGCGCAATGGAGAGCAGCTGCCGCTGGCCCTGGGAGAGACTGGTGCCGCCGCCGGTGAGGACAGTATCGTACCCATCGGGCAGCAGGTGGATAAAGCTGTCGGCTCCGGCCAGCTGTGCCGCCGCATAGACTTCCTCGTCGGTGGCGGTGAGCTTGCCGTACCGGATGTTCTCCCGGATGGTGCCGGTGAAGAGGCTGACATCCTGGAGCACGATGCCCAGGCTGCGGCGCAGGTCGCCCTTCTTGATCTTGTTGATGTTGATGCCGTCATACCGGATCTTGCCGTCGGCAATATCGTAGAACCGGTTGATGAGGTTGGTGATCGTGGTCTTGCCGGCACCGGTGGCGCCTACAAAGGCGATCTTCTGGCCGGGTTCGGCATAGAGGCTGACATCGTGCAGGACGATCTTGTCCGGATTGTAGCCGAAGTCCACATCGTAGAACCGCACCTCGCCCTTGAGCTGCACATAGTCGAAGCCGTCGTCCTCCTTGTGGGGGACCTTCCAGGCCCAGAGGCCGGTTTCGCCATCGGCTTCCACCAGCTGGTCGTTCTGATCGAACCGGGCATTGACCAGGGTGACATTGCCCTCGTCGGTCTCCGGCTCCTCGTCCATGAGGTCGAAGATGCGCTCAGCACCAGCCAGTGCCATGACGATCGAGTTGAGCTGCTGGGACACCTGGGAAATGGGCATGTTGAAGCTCTTGCTCAGGGTCATGAAGGCGGCAACGGTGCCCAGGGTGGTGCCGCCGATGCCGTTGATGGCCAGCGCGCCGCCCAGCAGTGCGATGAGCGCATACTGCAGGTTGCCCAGGCTCATGACGGCCGGCATCAGGATATTGGCGTAGGTGTTGGCCTTGGTCATGGCATCGCAGAGTGCCTCGTTGTGGGCATCAAAGCCGGCCTTGGCCTGCTCCTCGTGGCAGAACACCTGCACCACGCGCTGGCCCTCGATCATCTCCTCGATGTAGCCGTTCACCTCACCGATCTCGTTCTGCTGGCGGATAAAGTACTTGCCGCTGCGCTTGCCGATCTGGCCGGAGGTGAACATCATCACGCCCAGGGTGAGCAGAGTGAAGATGGTGAGCGGTACACTGGTATACACCATGGCGCAGAACACCGCCACAATGGTGATGCTGGCCGAAAAGATCTGAGGAATGCTCTCGGAGATCATCTGGCGCAGGGTGTCGGTGTCATTGGTGTATCGGCTCATGATACTGCCGTGGCTGTGGGTATCAAAGTACCGGATGGGCAGCCGCTGCATGTGGGCGAACATATCGCCCCGGATGGTGTTCAGGGTGCCCTGGGTGATGTTTACCATCAGCCGACGGAAGGTAAAGGCTGCCAGGATACCGGCTGCATAGATTCCCATCATGGTGGCCAGGGCGCGGTCCAGGCCGGAGAAATCCCGGCTGCCGGTGGCAAGCATGGGGGTGATATAGTCGTCGATCAGGGTGGAGAGGAACATCGAGTTGGCCACATTGGTGAACACGGTCACCAGGATGCTGAGCATCACCACAATCAGGGTGCCCCGGTGGTTGGATACAATGATCTTCATCAGCCGGCCCAGGGCATTGCGGTTCACATGTTTGATGCCCACCCGGCTCTCGTCCCGCTTGGCATTGGTCTTAGACATTTTCTTCGTCCCCTCCCTTCTGCTGGGAATTGAATACTTCACGATAGATCTCATTGGTGGCAAGCAGCTCCTCGTGGGTGCCGATGCCGTTGATGCGGCCCTCGTCCAGGACGATGATGCGGTCGGCCTCCTGAATGGAGCTCACCCGCTGGGCCAGGATGATCTTGGTGGTCTCAGCCAGGTCGTGGGCCAGGGCGTCCCGGATC
>CAKWRB010000128.1 GCA_934845495.1 uncultured bacterium | reverse complement strand
AGGTGGTGAGGTTACACAGCCCCACCAGAATATTGACGGTGCCGTAGCTGATGCCGGTGATGTTCTGGATGCCCATGTGGAAGACATCCCATGGGGTGACCCCGACGCCGCCCTGAATGGCCAGCACGATGCTGACGGCACAGAGAAACAGCCCGGCATAGAGCCGAAGGAATCGCTTGATGTAGGAAAGAGCCATGTGCTTTTTAACCTCCTGTCTGTTCGCCCGGATGGGCAAAACCGCTGAGTGGATGCGAATAATAAGAGAATTTTACCATCCGGGGATGGGATTGGCAAGAGGGAGGAGGCATTTAGCGGGGATTCCTGTAAATAATATGTGAACCAGGAAAACCTTTTGTGAAAAGCATTGTGCCGTCTGGCAGAATGTTGTATGATACTGGTTGGACTGCCGCCGTTTTCTTCCAGGCGGCGACCCGGAAAGGATAGGATCGATCTATGAAATGGCTTGACACCCTGGAGCGGAAGCTGGACCGCTTTTCCATCGGAAACCTGATGCAGTACATCTGCCTGACGATGGCAGCTTTTTATATTTTTGCGGTCATTCAGCCGGGGGTGCCCATCTTCTCGCTGATTGCCCTTTCGCCCTACCGCATCATGCAGGGGCAGATCTGGCGGCTCATCACCTTTGTGTTCATGCCGCCGGCCACGGGGCTGTTCGCCTTCCTGATCATCTACTTCTATTATGTCATAGGGCGGAACCTGGAATATTACTGGGGCACCACCCGGTTTAACCTGTACTATCTCTTTGGTATGATCGGGGCGATCCTGGCCGCCTTCATCACCCACTCCACCGGCACCAACAGCTATCTGAACCTGTCGCTGCTGCTGGCCTACACCGCCCTCTTCCCGGATAACGAGGTGCTGTTCATGTTCATTATCCCCATGAAGCTCAAGTGGCTGGGCCTGCTGGAGGGCGCGCTGCTGGGTTGGCTCTTTATTATAGGAAGCATGGCCGACCGGGTGGCGCTGATCTTTTCGCTGCTGAACTTCCTGCTCTTCTTCGGACCCAGGCTCTATGACCGAATCCGCAACAAAATCCGGTACGATAAGTTCCGCCGGCAGATGAACCAGCCCCCGAAATTCTGATAAAACCGATGCAATGATCGCCGAGCCTGCACAAGGCCCGGCTTTTTGCTTTGTTAAAAGAATATACAAATTTGCAGAACCCTGGATAAATTCACCAAAAAATAGTCCGGTTGTTCGACAGGATATACCACGCTAAAGCGACGGAAATTCATAAAAATGCAGGGGGAAAGGCCGTTCTTTTGTGCTGTGTAACCAGTAAATTACGAATGTGAGTCGTCAATTCGTATTATGTCCAAAAAAATCCGACTCTTTCTATGCAATACATAGATTTGCCCGCAAGGGGGTTTTCAAGCCGGTGGGTTTGTGATATAGTGAAGACAAAGCGAAAGCTATGAGAAAGGTATGGTGTTAAAAATGATTTACGACGCTAAGTTCTTTGATGAAGTTTTCGAAAGACGCGGACACGACGCTGTTAAGTGGGACAACCCCCTGTTCGTAAAGGACAACAAGGATATCGTTCCTATGTGGGTTGCTGACATGGACTTCCGTACTCCTGACTGCATCGTTGATGCAATGGCCAAGAGACTGGAACATCATGCATTTGGTTACTTCAGAATGCCTCAGGCTTACTTCGATGGTATTGCTAAGTGGCAGAAGGAAAGATATGGTGTTGACGGCGTAACTGCTGATCAGGTTGACTACCAGAACGGCGTTCTGGGCGGCGTTTCCTCCTTCATTGAGGCTTACTCTCTGCCCGGCGACTGGCTGCTCCTGAACGATACCTGCTACACTGGTTTCCAGAGCACCGTTGCTAACCGCGGCCGTAACATCGTTTACTCTCCTGTTAAGGAAACAGCTGATGGCTGGGCCCTGGACATCGAGGATATGGAGAAGAAGATCATCGAGAAGAAGCCTCCGATCATGATCTTCTGCAACCCCCACAACCCCACCGGTCACGTTTGGACCAAGGAAGAGATGATCGCTGTTGTTGAGCTGTGCGACAAGTACGGCATGCTGATCCTCTCCGACGAGATCTGGGCTGACTTCCAGACCGGCGGCCACAAGCATGTTCCGCTGCACACCTGCTGCCCGAGAGCTAAGGAGATCGTTTACTCCATGTACGCTCCTTCCAAGACCTTCAACCTGGCTGGTCTGCAGGGCTCCTACTCTGTATGCTGGAACCCCGCAATGAAGGCTCGCGTTGCTAAGGCTGCTGTTGCTTCTCACTACAACGCTGCTAACGTTCTCTCCGTTCACGCTGCTATCGGCGCTTACAGCGGTGAGGAAGGTGCTCAGTACGTAGACGCTATGAACGCCTACATCCGTGAGAACCAGGTATGGCTGAAGAACGAGCTGGAGAGCAATATCCCCGGCGTTCGCATCCACCTGCCCGATGCTACCTACCTGCTGTGGGTTAACTTCGAGGACTACTGCAAGGCTAAGGGCTGCGAGTTCCAGGAAGTTCTGGACAAGGTTACTGCTAAGGGCGTTATCCCGAACGATGGCCGTACCTTCCACGGTGCTACCCATCTGCGCCTGAACCTGGCTTGCCCCAAGTCTCAGGTTGAGGAGTGCGCTAAGAGAATGATCGAGGCTCTTGCCTAAGTCTTTCTAAACGCATCGATTTGATGAATAAAAACTCCCCGGTTTCGGCCGGGGAGTTTTTTTATGCGCTGAAACTGGTTGGGATTTGGATATGATTTTACGAACTGCATAGGTTTTGGCTGTACAGAAGGGCTACGACTGTGTATATTTTGCTACAATGAAGTGGAAAACCAGTTTGCCCGGGAATATCAGGGGCAGCTGTGGATCGAGATCATGCTGGTGGATGGCATGAACGACTCCCCGCAGGACATTGCGGCATTCAAGGAGTTCCTGGGCGGCATCGACTACGACTGGGTGTACCTCAACACCCCGGTGCGGCCGCCAGCCGAGGGCTTTGTACATACCTCGGCGCCGGAGCGCATTGATGCAGCAGTCCGGGAACTGGGTGGTATCTCCATTGACCGGCTCACCTCCGGCAGCTTTTTCAGCGAGGCGGCAGATCCTTATGAGGCGATACTGAGCATTGCCCGGCGCCACCCCATGAACCAGTTTGAGGTGGAGAGCTTCCTGGAGTCCCGGGGCATCGCCCCGGAGGAGCGTCAGGCCCTTGTGGAACGGCTGGGACAGGACCCCGGTATCACGGTGCTGTCCTACAAGGGAATCCTTACCTATCGCGTGAACTGAAGGAGGGAGAAACATGCGTCCTATGATTCCAAGGGTAGCGGCCATCCATGACCTCTCCGGCTTCGGGCGGTCCTCGCTGTGCAATGTTCTGCCCATTCTCTCCACCATGGGGATCCAGGCCTGTCCGGTGCCGACGGCGGTGCTTTCCACCCATTCGGGTGGGTTTGATGGGTACATCTTCCGGGACCTCACCGAGGATATTCCCGACTTTATCCGGCACTGGCGGGAGCTGGGGCTGGAGTTTGACGGAATCTACTCCGGCTTTCTGGGCTCGCCCCGACAGGTGGAACTGGTGCGGGAACTGATCCACACCTTCCACACTCCGGACACTTGGGTGGTGATCGACCCGGTGATGGGCGATGGCGGGCAGTGCAGTTTATCTCCCAGTGCATCAAGGCCAGTGACAGCTATGAGTATCCGCGCCGGGAGGGTGTGCTGTTGGAACGGGAGTTGCCGCTGCTGCACACAACAACGCTGATTGGAAGTTACGAGGAGTTCTAAGATGGAAAGGCGAAGGCAGGAATACCTTCGCCTTTTTGGTTTGCGCCGGAGGGGTGTGCCTGTATCGCCCTATATATAATAGGAAAGGAAAGGGCAAAAACAAGAAAAATGAAAAAACTTTGCAAAAAGGTGTTGACATCTGCCGGAAAGCATGATATT
>CAKWRB010000127.1 GCA_934845495.1 uncultured bacterium | reverse complement strand
TGCCTCATCGCAGCCGATGGCATCTTTGGGTGTGCCGGAGTTTTCCGGCGGCTCGCCGGACTCCTCCCGCAGAGTTGGGGAGGGCGTCTCCGGTTCGGCGGTGTCCGGCGCAGGGGTGTGTTCCGGTTTGCGCTGATCCAGCAGCTGACGGAGGAATTCCCCAGCGGCGGCCAGGTATTTTGCCTCATCGCAGCCGATGGCATCTTTGGGTGTGCCGGAGTTTTCCGGCGGCTCGTCAGGGTCCTCTGGTTCGGGAAGCGGCGCATCAGCAGCTTTTTCCGGTTCCTGTCCGGAGAGGTCGGGACCGTGTGTTGGTGCGGGCGGATCCTCTGGCAGCTGTGCCGGGGTGGAAGGGGTCGGCTGCTGCTCCGACGATCGCCCGGCGGGCCGTTCCAAAGTCCGGCTGCGGCGGTAGACCGCCATCAGATCCCGTTTATACTGTTCGATGGCCTGATCCAGAGGGCTGTCGGCGCTGTTTTTCTCCATAGTTTTGCCTCCTTGTCTGAGCGTTTCGCTTCATATTATGAAAAAATCGCCCTGCATGTGCATGAACCAGCGGCGGAAGTGGGAAAAACTGCAGTTCTGGGGCCTGGTTCTGATAAAGGCCGGGCAGCTTGTTTGTGTGAATGTTGTAAAAAAGGAGGTGTATCAGATGCTGGAGCAGCTGATTGAGCAGATTCTGCCGGTGATCATTTCAGTGATCGAGTTGATCGGTATCTTTATTGTAACGGTCGGAACACTGCGGGCCTTCTTCTACTACCTGTTGAATCTGTTCAAAATCAAAAAGTATCCGGTCAAGCATGAGCTTGCCAATGCCCTTGCCACCGGACTGGAGTTCAAAATGGCAGCGGAGATCCTCAAGACGGTTCTGATTACCAGCTTGAGTGAGCTGACAGTGCTGGGCTGCATTATTTTGCTGCGTGCCCTGCTGTCGCTGCTGATCCATATTGAGATGAAAAACGACGAAGAAATCTAAGGAGGTGCTTCCCTATGACCAATCAGGAACTGTTTTCCTATGTAGATCACACCCTGCTCAAGCCCGAAGCCACACCGGAGCAGATCGCCGTGCTGTGCGCCGAGGCAGCCGAGCATGGCACCGCATCGGTCTGCGTCAACGGCAGCTATGTGCCGCTGGCCAAGAAGCTGCTGGACGGCAAGGCCAAGGTCTGTGCTGTAATCGGTTTCCCTCTGGGGGCCATGTCCACCGCAGCCAAGGCATTTGAAGCGGCCGAGGCTGTCCGGGATGGCGCTGATGAGATCGATATGGTGATCCACATCGGCCAGCTCAAGGCCGGCAACACCGACTATGTTCTGGAGGATATCAAGGCGGTAAAGGCTGCCATCGGCGATCATGTCCTCAAGGTCATCATCGAGACCTGCCTGCTCACCGAGGAGGAGAAGATCACCATGTGCCGCATCGTCACCGAAAGCGGTGCGGAATACATCAAGACTTCCACCGGATTTTCCACCGGTGGTGCCACCTTTGATGATGTGCGCCTCTTTGCCGAGCATGTGGGCGAGGGTGTCAAGATCAAGGCGGCTGGCGGCATCCGCAGCCGGGAGGATATGGAGCAGTTTCTGCAGCTGGGAGCTTCCCGTCTGGGGACCAGCTCGGCTGTAAAGATCCTCTGCGGCAAAAACTGACAGACTGATTTTATCGCATGAAAAAGGGGACCGATTCCTGAACAGGGGTCGGTCCTTTTTTTGTCTGCCAAAGTCCGGCGGTTCCGGGTGGGCCGGTGGCATAAACTGCCAGCCCGGGAGAATATAGATGGAGAAAAAGACAGGCTTTGGAAAGGAGCGAGATTATGTCAGAAGGACAGAGGGAGGCCGCCGGGCTCACCGGGCTGACCGACGCGGAGGCCGATGCAATCCGAAAGAAGACAGGCCGCAACACCGTACACCGGGGGAAAAAGCAGAGCCCGCTGCGGATTTTTGCCGGGCAGCTGGGGGATCTGATGACTATGATCCTATTGGTCTGTGCGGGGTTGTCGGTCCTCATGGGGGAGGGCACCGAGGCGCTGGCCATGATGGCGATCGTGCTGGTGAATGCCCTCATCGGCTTTTTGCAGGAGTACCGTACCGAGCGCACACTCGAGGCGCTCACCCGGCTGGCTGCCCCCACCGCCCGGGTGATTCGCCAGGGGATCCGCCGGGGGATCCCGGCCGAGGAGCTGGTTCCCGGTGATCTGGTGCTGATCGCCGCTGGGGATAAGATCCCGGCGGATTGCCGAATTATGGGAGATGGCACGGTGAGCTGTGACGAGGCGCTGCTCACCGGGGAATCGATCCCGGTGGAGAAGAGCCGGCTGGGAGATGCCGACCTGAAAATGGGCGCACTGGCGCTCAAAGGGAGCTGCCAGGCCCAGGTAACCGCCATCGGAATGCAGACCGAAATGGGGAAAATCGCCGGAATGCTGGAGGAGATCACCCCCGAGATGACCCCGCTTGCTCAGCGGCTGGAGCAGCTGAGCAAGGTGATTGCAGCCGGCTGTCTGGGTATCTGTGCCGTGGTGGCAGCCATTGGTATGCTCCGGGGGGAAAATCCCTTTGATATGATCCTGATGGGCATCTCCCTGGCAGTGGCTGCGGTGCCCGAGGGGCTGCCTGCCATTGTAACGGTGGCACTGGCGCTGGCTGTGCGCAAGATCCTGCGCCGGGGCACACTGGTAAAAAATCTGCACGCCGTGGAGACGCTGGGCTGTGCCCAGGTGATCTGCACTGATAAGACCGGCACCCTGACCCAGAACCGGATGACCGTCCGGGAACTGTGGACAGCGGGCGGTGTTCTGGAGGTCACCGGAGAGGGGGACAGCCGGGAGGGTACCTTCTTCCGGAGTGGACGGCAGGCAATGGAGCTGCGTGGAGATGAGGCGCTGCTGCTCACTGCATTTTCAGCAGCCAATGCGGCAGCGCTCCGGCCCGGCCCCGGAAATCGCTGGAAAACCGATGGTGACCCCACCGAGACTGCCCTGCTCATTGCGGCAGCCAAGGCGGGGATTCACCGCAAGCCGGAGGAGGAGCGGTCGGTCCGGGCCTTTGATTCCCGGCGCAAGCTCATGTCGGTGACAGTGCAGAAGCCCGAGGGCAGCTTTGTTTTTGCCAAGGGTGCTCCCGATCTCCTGCTGCCCCGGTGCAGCCGCTGCCGCAGCGATGGACGGGAACTGCCCCTGGACGAGGCCTTCCGGCGGCGGGTACAGGCCCAGGCCGACCGCTTTGCGGAGGAGGGGCGACGGGTGATTGCCGCTGCCTACAAGCCGGCCGATGCCGTCGACCCGGAATCAGGGCTGATTTTTCTGGGGCTGGCAGCCCTCACCGATCCGCCGCGGCCCGATGCAGCCCGGGCGGTGCGGGAATGCCTGAGTGCGCACATCCGTCCGGTGATGATCACCGGGGACCACAGCCTGACCTCCCGTGCCATTGCCCGGGAGGTGGGAATCCTGCGCCCGGGGTGTGACCAGGTGCTCACCGGTCAGGAGCTGGACCAGCTCACCGAGGAGGAGCTGGCACGACAGCTGCCCCGTACCGCCGTTTTTGCCCGGGTCACCCCGGCACACAAGCTGCGGATCGTCCGGGCTTTCAAAAGCCAGGGGCTGGTGACCGCCATGACCGGCGACGGCGTCAACGATGCGCCGGCCCTCAAGGAGGCGGACATCGGCGCTGCAATGGGGGAGAGCGGCAGCGATGTGGCACGGGAGGCAGCTGATCTGGTACTGCTGGATGACGATTTTTCCACACTGGTGGAGGCGGTGCGGGAAGGGCGCACCATCTATGCCAACATCCGGCGCAGCATCCGCTACCTGCTCTCCTGCAACACCGGTGAAGTCACCGCCATGCTGTTTGGGATGCTGCTGGGTATGCCGGTGGTGCTGACCCCGGTGCAGCTCCTGCTGGTGAACCTGGCCACCGATGGCCTGCCGGCGGTGGCGCTGGGCTTTGAGCCGCCGGAGGAGGGGATCATGCAGCAGCATCCCCGGGGCCGGGAGGATTCCATCTTCTCCGGCGGCCTGCTGGGTACCATTC
>CAKWRB010000126.1 GCA_934845495.1 uncultured bacterium | reverse complement strand
GTCACCTTGCGGTCACTGCGGTCCACCAGCCGGAGATCGGCTGCCGGCGCCTTGGTCTTGATGATGCCGGCCTGAACCATAACATAGCCGTCCTTATCCTCATCAGAAAGAACGGTTCCCTCCTTGTTGAATTCGGGAATAATGACGATATCGCCGCGCTTGAGGGCACGGTTGTGGTTCTGCTTTTCCTTCTCCCGGCCGGTGACCGGATCGGCGCTGTCGTAGAGCTTGCGGATGCCGGAGCGGTAGCTCTGGCGCATCTTAGCTGCCTTCTCTGAGAAGTTTGCCGAATCCTTCTGCTTTTTGAGCTCCTCCAGCTCGTTCATCAGCTGGTCGGCCTGGTAGCGCACCTGCTCGACGATGGAGCGTGCCTTCTCCCGGGCCTTTTCGATTTCGGCTTCCTTTTCCTTTTCCAGGCGCTCGCGGTAGATCTGGTTCTCCTGACGGATCCGCTCTGCCTCCTGGTTGAGCATGTGGGCAGAGGTGTACTCCTTCTCCAGGTTCTGCCGGGCGGTTTCCAGCTCGGACACCACATCTTCAAAGCGCTGATTCTCGCTGGAGATGCGCTCCTTGGCGCTGTCGATGATCTCCGGATCCAGGCCCAGCTTTTCGCTGATGGCAAAGGCATTGGAGCGTCCCGGTACACCGATGAGCAGCCGGTAGGTGGGGCGCAGCGTCTCCACATCAAACTCACAACTGCCGTTCACCACACCTTTGGTTTCCAGGGCGTAGAGCTTGATCTCCGGGTAGTGGGTGGTTGCCATCACCCGGCAATCCCGTTCCCGGAGCTTTTCAATGATGGAGATGGCCAGTGCGGCACCCTCCACCGGGTCGGTGCCGGAGCCCAGCTCGTCCAGCAGCACCAGCGAGCTGTCCCCTGCCGCCTCGAGGATGGAGACGATATTGGTCATGTGCGCTGAGAAGGTGGACAGGCTCTGCTCGATGCTCTGCTCGTCGCCGATATCCGAGAGCACCTCATCAAAGACGGACAGGCTGCTGCCGTCTGCAGCCGGGATCATCAGACCGCACATCATCATCAGGGTGAGAAGGCCCACCGTTTTGAGCAGCACCGTTTTACCGCCGGTGTTCGGGCCGGTGATGACCAGGGTATCAAATTCCACACCCAGGGTCACATCCACCGGGACGATCTTTTCGGGGTCGATGAGGGGATGCCGGGCCCGGATCAGCTTGATCTTCCGGTCTCCGGTGATCTGGGGCACCGAGGCTTTCATCTTATCCGCCAGGCGGCTCTTGGCAAAGTAGAGATCCAGCTCCACCAGCACTTCATAGCTGCGGCTGATGGCCTCGGCATAGCTGCCCACCGATGCGGACAGCTCGTAGAGGATGCGGTCGATCTCCTTTTTCTCCTGGCTTTCCAGGACCTTGATCTCGTTGTTGGCCTCCACCACCGACATGGGCTCGATGAACACGGTGGCACCGCTGGAGGAGGTGTCGTGCACCAGGCCCTTGACCTCACTGCGGTACTCGGCCTTGACCGGTACCACATAGCGGCCGTCACGCATGGTGACAATGGCATCCTGCAGATACTTCTGGTAGCTGGAGGAGCGGATCATGTTGTCCAACTGGCTGCGCACCTTCTGCTGGTTGTTCCGGATCTTGCGGCGGATATCCGCCAGTGCCGGGCTGGCCGAGTCCGAAAGGGTCTCCTCATCGAGGATGGCCCCCTTGAGCTCGTCCTCCAGGTTCTTAAAGGAAGTCAGGCAGGAGAACAGGTAGTCCAGCGCTGTGACCTCCTCTTCACTCTGCTTTTTCCAGCCGATCATCCGCCGGATGGTCTCCAGCAGGTGCAGGATGGAAAGCAGCTCGGGAATGGGCAGTTGGGCACCCAGACGGGCCCGC
The DNA here is from genome assembly GCA_934845495.1 of uncultured bacterium. Taxonomy (GTDB): domain Bacteria; phylum Bacillota; class Clostridia; order Oscillospirales; family Ruminococcaceae; genus Avimicrobium. Next base: position 2,179 of record CAKWRB010000126.1, on the reverse strand, counting down.
TCCAGCGAACCGGTGCAGTCCCGCACATTCTGGGCAGTGGGTGTGCCATACCGGTTGGTGAGGCGGTTGGCATCGGCGGTGTAGGCCATCAGCCGCACCGCTTCTTCCTCGGTGGTGACCGGGGTCAGGTGCAGCGCCCGCAGCCGTGCCGCTTCACAGGTCGTCTCGTTTGCCAGCTTTGCCAGAACCTTATCCAGTTCCAGTGAAGTGGTATATTTGGTCTGTATCGACACAGAAATACTCCTTTCCAAAGGGGTTTCTCCCGCCTATTCCAGCAGGAGCGATTTGTAAAAATCCAGAGAGCTGAGCCGGGTATCCAGCTGGACGATGGTGTAATACTCACAGATATCCCCCAGATACCGCAGCTCCTCTTCCGATAGTGTAAAGTTGAATACCTTTCCGGATTCGGCATAGAGGATGTGCCGCATGGCCGCCAGAACGCCCGGGCTGAGCCGCAGACGTACCATCTCCTCGGGTGGGGCATCACCCAGGCAGTCCCCACACATCAAATCGCCGGTGAGCGGCAGAAAATAGATGGTTTCGGACTCAAAGCAGCCGCAGACCTTGCAGCCCACCAGGTCGGGCATATAGCCTGCCATCGCCAGCAGCCGCAGCTCAAACACCGCCTTCACCAGCTGCTGGGGGCGCTTGTCCTTTTCCAGCAGGTAGAGGCTGTTGAGCATCAGCCGCAAAAACTCTCCAGCCTCCTCTTCCGCCGGTGCCAGCTGGGCGCAGAGCTGTGCCAGGTACACCGCCAGCGAGAGTTTTTCCACATCGCTGCGCAAGCCGAAGAAGTTCTGCTCCGTCTCGGCCGAATCCACCTGGTAGCGGTCCCGATACTGAAACAGCACAAAACGAGAGCAGCAAAGCAGCTCGGTTCCAGCCAAAAGCCGTCCCCGGAGCTTCTTCGCCCCTCTCGCATAGGCGGTGATCACACCGCGATCCGCTGTCAGGATCGTCAGGATCCGGTCATCATCGTGTTCCCGTTCCCGAAGTACGATCCCCGTTGTGGTGATCTGCATACTGGTCTATCCCCTGTGAAACGGACATCTCCGCCCCAGCTGCCTCGTCGGGCCAGAGCGGATGCACCTGCCGGGCATAGCGGAGATAATCCTCCACCCGCCCGGTTTCGGCAAACCGTTTCCACGCTGTCAGCTCCTCCATTCTCCTTCGCCTCCGCCAAATCATCTTACAGATAGAGTTTGGCGGAAAAACGCTCCGATATAGCCGGAAAAATCAGGAGAGCGCTGGTTTATTCGTCCATATATCCAAAGTTTTTGATCAAGCCTTCGCGGTTGCGCCAGTCCTCCTTGACCTTGACCCAGCACTGGAGGTTGATCTTGGCGCCCAGGAACCGCTCGGCATCTTCCCGGGCCTGGGTTCCGATGCGCTTGAGCATCTCGCCCTTCTTGCCGATGAGCATTCCCTTGTGGGTTTCCCGCTCGCAGTAGATCACCGCATCGATATCGATGATACGGCCGCGATCCTGCATCCGCTCGATGGTCACGGCGGTGCCGTGCGGGATCTCGTCGCGCATATTGCGCAGGATCTTTTCCCGGATGATCTCTGCCACGATCACACGCTCGGGCTGATCGGTCATGGCATCGTCCTCGAAGAAATGCGGCCCCTCCTCGGCATACCGGAACAGAATCTCCAGCAGGCCCTCCAGGCCATCCTTCTTGAGGACCGACACCGGAACGATCTCGTCAAATTCATAGGCACCCGCTACTTCGGCGATCTTTTTGAGCATCTCCTCGGGTGCGTCCAGCAGGTCGATCTTGTTGAGGACCGCCACGGCCGGCATGCCCCGGAACGAGCCGATGAGGGCCTTTTCCGCCTCGTTGAGCGGGCGGTTGGCCTCGGTGACAAAGACGATCAGATCCACATCCGCCACCGAGTTGGTGACCTGGCGGTTCATGTAATCGCCCAGCTTGGTGCGGGACTTGTGTACACCCGGTGTATCCAGGAACACCAGCTGGGTCTCCCAACGGGTAAGGATGCCAGTGATCCGGTTGCGGGTGGTCTGGGGCTTATCCGATACGATGGCGATCTTTTCCCCAACCAGAGCGTTCATCAGGCTGGATTTGCCCACGTTGGGGCGGCCCACAATGGCAATGAATCCGCTTTTTGTCTGCATAATTCCCCTCACTTTCTATTTACTGGTGTTCCGGCACATAGC
>CAKWRB010000125.1 GCA_934845495.1 uncultured bacterium | reverse complement strand
TCTGGTTTTAGTCCATTCAGATCAATCTTTTCTCCGCCGCGCCAGAAAACTGCGGTACACAAGACCTGCTCCATGTCAGAATTTCCTCCCTAAAAAACACAAGCAAAGTCAGAAGGTGTCGTAGCCAACCTTCGGGCTTGGTCGGTTATTTCTGTGCATCATCATTCACTCTGTTTCCATTTTCTTTTGCTCGCTGGAACTCATCCAGCAAAGCATTGATTTGAAAATTCACCATATCCTCTGCCGCCTCCGGGAACAGGAAGGGCATGGTGTTGGGAATCGCCTTGTGGACCATCATCATGGACAAGGCCAGATTGCCGAACAGCCGGGGATCCAAACTGTCCGCAGGCAGGCCGAAAATCCCAAGCAGGTTACTGAATAGGCTTGTTTGATCTTCACGAAAGATCTGGAAATTCTCCTGCGAGAGACAGCGGTAAACTTCCTGTTCTTCCTCAATGGAAAGAATTGCAATTCCCTTTTTATCACCATAGACACAGCTCTCCAGAAAGGTCCGGACTCCCTCCCGCCAACCCAGTGACGGATCTTCCATCAGATGGCGAGCGTATTCCAGCAGTCTGGGCTGCTGATACCGAAGCGCTTCCAGCACCAGCTCCTCTTTGGAGGGAAAAAAGGTGTAGAAAAAAGTTTTGGAGATACCGACTTCCTTACACAGGATATCAATGCTGCTGTGTATCAGTCCACGGTCCGCGATGCACCGGAGCGTCGTGCTCATCAGGGCAATCCGTATTTGCTCGCGGTCCTGCTCCGAATAAGTTTTCCGCGCCACAGACAGTCCTCCTTATAAATTACAAAAATAAAAATTAGTAGTTATGCTGCCATTATAAATTATACGCTGCAAAAAAACAATCTCCAAAATCACCAGATTCAAGCTGACATCTTTGTTTATGAGGCTCAAATAATCAGGATAACGCTGGATTTAAGCCCTTGTACAGGTGAAACACTTTACAGTCTGGCAAACGCAGCAGAATCTCCCCCATGCTTTATAATCTTCTCTTGAAACTGGCAGAAGTATGAGAATCGAAGGAGAATCATGAAAGAAAGATTTCTCCAGAGGTTTTGTTGTTCCATCAGCCAAATCAGTAAAGCAAAGCTTCTCTTTCTTATGATATAATGAAGGATAAGAACAACTGACTCCCTCGGCAGCGCACCTGTTTTATCCTTTTGCAGAATCAAAGAAAGGAACTGATATTATGAAGGATTCCGCTTATTTGGCACACATTTCATCTTCTGGAGGTTCCCAGCTGCTTCTGGATCATCTGGAAGGCACCGCCCGCCTGGCCAAGGACTTTGCTCTTCCCTTTGGAGGAGAGGAACAGGCTGAGCTTGCAGGTCTTTCCCATGATATCGGGAAATACTCCAAGGCCTTTCAGGATCGCCTGCATGGGAATCCCATGCGTGTGGACCACTCCACAGCCGGCGCCGTGGAATGCTGGAAGCTGCAGCAGCCATTTGCCGCTTTTGCAGTGGCGGGACATCATGGTGGTCTTCCCAATGGCGGAAGCCGAATGGATCCATCTGATAAAAACACCCTGCATGGCCGACTCAAAAAGCAAAGAGACGGGCTGTTGAAGCCATATAATGCCTGGGTTCAGGAGTTGACACTTCCCCATGCAGAAATACCAGACTTTCTCAAGCAGTGCAATGCCGAACTGGAACCGGTGTTTTTTACCCGAATGCTCTACTCCTGCCTGGTGGATGCGGATTTTCTGGATACAGAAACATTCATGAGTGGGAAAAGAAGGGAATCCTCTGCCGAGTCGATTGACTCCTTGTGGGACAAGCTGCAAAAGAACCTGTCCGGATGGTTTCCTCCCAAAGGGGAGCTGAATACACAGCGCTGTAAGATTTTAAGTCAGTGCATTCAAGCGGGAGAAACCCAAGCTCCCGGACTTTTTACCCTCACCGTTCCAACCGGCGGAGGAAAGACCGTCGCTTCCCTATCATTTGCTCTGGCTCATGCCAAAAAACACGGTCTGAAGCGAATCATCTATGTGATCCCGTACACCTCCATTATCGAACAGACCGCCGACAAATTCCGGACTATACTGGGAGAAGAGAATGTACTGGAACATCATTCCAATATTTCCTATGATCTGCAGGATGAAGCAACCCCTCTTACGACCCAATTGGCCAATGCTGCAGAAAACTGGGATATGCCGGTCGTAGTTACCACTGCTGTACAGTTCTTTGAATCCTTGTATGCCTATCGTTCCTCCCAATGCCGCAAACTTCATAATATTGCAGAAAGTGTCATCGTCTTTGATGAGGCGCAGATGCTGCCCATTCCCTATCTGCGCCCCTGCGTTTGGGCCATCTCTCAATTGGTGAAAAACTATAAAGCATCTGCCCTGCTCTGCACTGCCACCCAACCTGCACTGGATCCGCTTTTCCATGAATTTCTCCCGGAATGCACCATCCGGGAGATTTGCCCAGCTTCCTCATTTACAGCTGAAGTATTTCAGCGTGTCACTTTTCAAAAGACAGGGCGACTTACCTGGGACGAGCTTGCAGCCCGAATGAACTCCTGCCGCCAGGTTCTGTGCATTGTAAACAGCCGAAAATCTGCCCAAGAGGTTTACCAACGCCTCGAGGTGGATGGAACCTATCATCTGTCCACCCTGATGTACCCTGCCCATCGCTGGCAGCAGCTGACTGAAATACGGGAGAGACTAAAGCAGAATCTTCCCTGCCGTGTGGTTTCTACCTCCCTGATCGAGGCTGGAGTGGATGTGGACTTCCGCACTGTTTTTCGGGAACAGGCAGGGCTGGATTCGATTCTTCAGGCGGCTGGCCGCTGCAACCGGGAAGGAAAACGGCTGGCAGCAGAAAGCTTTGTATACATTTTTGAAGGCGAAGGAAAAGTTCCCCTGCTGTTTTCGACTGCCATCGGTGCAGGAAAGCAGGTTTTGGCCCGCTATGAAGATATTTCTTCTCCAGAAGCCATTCATGAATACTTCCGCCAGCTGCTGGATTTGAAGGGAAAAGCGGCTCAGGATAAAGAACGGATCCTCCCGCTGATTCAATCTGAGCCCTTCCCTTTCCGCACGATCGCCGAGCGCTTTCATCTGATCGATTCTCCAACCAGAACCATCTATATCCCCCTCGAAGAGGGAGCAAAACTGATCGGGGAATTACAGTCCGGAACGGTAAATCGAAACACCTTCCGGAAACTGGGGCGATACAGCGTTTCAATTTACGAACAGCATTTTGCCGCACTGGAGCAGGCAGGCGACCTGCAAATCCTGGACAGCGGTGATGCCGTTCTTCGGAACCTGGATCTTTATTCAATGAAAACCGGGCTTTCGCTGGAAGCCGATTACGGAAAAGCCTTGTTTATTTAGAAAAAGGAAACGGTGGGAGGGCACAAATGCCTTCCCACCGTTTTTCCCTTGAGATCTTCTCTAAGTCAATATTTCAATCCTCGCATTGCTGCGACACTTTAGTATATCATGTCATGCACCAGTTTGCAAAAGAAATTAGACTTCATTGAATTGGATAAGATAATTCATTGATATAGAAAAGATAATTACTTGACTTCCCTGTGGTAGTGTGATATAGTGAAGTTAATCCAAATAATATGACCAGAAAGGAGTGACAACTGTGTCCATCAAATTGGAAGTATGGGGCGATTATGCGCTCTTCACCCGTCCGGAGATGAAAGTGGAACGAGTCAGCTATGATGTAATGACTCCATCGGCTGCCCGCGGGCTGATCGAAGCCATCTACTGGCATCCTGGGCTGACCTGGGTGATCGACCGCGTTCATGTCTGTGCCCCCATTCACTTCACCAACCTGCGCCGCAACGAGGTCAAGTCCACGATTCCGGCCCGCAATGTACGCACTGTGATGGAACGGGGATCCGGCGATTTGTATCTCAATACCTCCAGGGATATCCAGCAGCGAGCTGCTCTGCTTTTGCGGGATGTACACTATGTCATCGAAGCTCATTTTGAAATGACAGAAAAGGCTTCTCCCAGTGATAACCCCGGGAAATTCCAGGATATTATCAAACGCCGGATAAAGCGAGGACAGTTCTACCA
>CAKWRB010000124.1:632-4092 GCA_934845495.1 uncultured bacterium | reverse complement strand
AGGATGGGCTGGTTTGCAGAAAGGTTTATCCCGAAGTACCGCCTCGGGTAGAGTATGCTCTTACCGAAATGGGGGAGAGCATTTTTGTGGTATTTCGAGAAATGCGGCGCTGGGCATTGGACTGTGATCCAGTACATCAGCCTGTGTGCAGCCACTGTTCAAAATGCCGTGGTCAAGAAGAAACCGAATCTTAAAAAAACAGCTCCCCGATTGTGGGGAGCTGTTTTTCGTTATCTGCAGATTTACTTGGTATTCAGGTAAGAACGCACCAGGGTCTGGAGCAATTCGTCCCGATCGATTTTACGGATCAGACTTCTGGCATTATTATAGGTGGTGATGTAGGTGGGATCTTCCGAGAGGATATACCCCACAATCTGATTGATGGGATTGTATCCCTTTTCACTCAGCGCTTCATAGACCTCGGTCAGTACCTGGCGAATCTGGTATTCTTTTTCGTCCCGGATGGAGAACGCTCTTGTCGGCTCCTGTCTCATCAAAATCACCTCTTATCAATAAGAATACACGAATCTGATTAAAATAGCAACTGCATTTCAGCTTTTTGTCCGAAACAACTTTAGCTTCTCAGCTCTGCTCCGAGCTTTGCCAGGGCGGCGAGAGCCTTCTGTACGGTCGATTCGCTCTCCTCATCGGTGATGGTGCGGTCGGCACGGCGCAGAACCAGGTTAAAGGCAACGCTCTTCTTACCAGCAGGGATATGGCTGCCCCTATAGACATCAAACAGTACGATGTTTTCCAGGATAGAACCAGCAGCGGCACGAACAGCGCGCTCCATGGTCAGCACAGGGAGATCGTCATCACATACAACGGCAATATCACGCTGAGCAGCAGGGAACTTGGGCAGGGGAGTGTATTCCCGGTCGGGGTTATAGTGTGCAAAGAGCTTTTCCACATCCAGACGGGCTGCATAGCTGCGGGCATCCAGTTCATAGCGCTCGGATACCAGCGGATGGATCTCGCCGAAGCGGCCAATGGCATCGCCATCGATCACCAGTTCGGCACAGCGTCCCGGATGGTAAGTGGGGTCATCCTTGACCGGAACAAAGTCATAGTCTGCAATGCCCAGGTTTTCCAGGATGGTTTCGATGGATCCCTTGATGGTGAAGAAATCGCAGTCGCCATACATACCCATGGTCAGGCGCACCGGCTCATAGGGGAGCTGCTGGCCCTCCACCGGAATGTACTCAGTTGCCATTTCAAACAGACGGACATCCAGGGTACGATGGCTGTAGTTGCTTGCCAGCATTTCCAGCATCGAAGGGAGAGCAGTGGTGCGCATAACGCTGGTGTCCTCGCCCAGGGGGTTGAGGATCTCCACCGAGCGGCGTTCCGGAGCATCTGCAGGCAGCCCGATTTTGTCATAGTACTTGGGGCTGATAAAGGAGAAGGTCACGATCTCATTCATACCCTGAGCCAGCAGCAGTTCATTGAGCTTACGCTCGAACTTCTGGCGGGGAGTGAGCTGTGCGGCAGCTTCGCCACGAATGATGGTGGTGGGCATCTTGTTATAGCCGTAGAATCGGGCGATTTCCTCTGCAATGTCAGCCTTGCCTTCTACATCGGCACGGTAGGAGGGAACAGTGATCATATCGCCGTCCAGCTGGAATCCAAGCTGGGTCAGCTTTTCGCGCATGAACTCTTCCGAGATATTATCGGTGCCAAGGAAGCGATTGATCCATTCCGGTTCCAGTCGGATCTTGCGGGGAGTGTGGTTGGAATTGTCGATGTCGATGACACCGTCTACCACATCGCCGGCATCCAGCAGCTCTACCAGTTCGCAAGCGCGCAGAACAGCCGGCAGACAGGTGGCCGGATCCAGCCCCTTTTCATAGCGGCCGGAGCTTTCGGTGCGCATTCCCAGATCCCGGGCAGTGACACGGACAGACGGGCCGAAGAAGTTGGCGGATTCAAAGACGATGGTGGTGGTATCCTCGTAGATACCACTGTACTTTCCGCCCTTGACACCCGCTACAGCCGACGGCTTTTCGCTGTCACAGATCACCAGCATCTCTGGGGAGAGTGCACGCTCGGTGCCCTCCAGAGTGAGAATGCTTTCGCCCTCTCTGGCATTGCGGACTACGATCTGTCCGTCCTTCATGTGCTTGAGGTCAAATGCATGGAGGGGCTGGCCGTATTCCAGCATTACATAGTTGGTGATGTCCACAATGTTGTTGATGGCACGCATACCGCTGGCACGCAGACGCTCCCGCAGCCAACGGGGAGATGGGCCGATGCGGACATTTTTTACCACCTTTGCCATATAGCGAGGACAGAGTTCGGGGTTTTCCACCCGAACGCTGAGGTAGTTCTGGATGTTATTGCCGCAGCCCTTTACTTCCGGCTGGTGCAGCCTCAGCGGTACATTATAGGTTACAGCAGCTTCCCGGGCCAGACCGGTCACCGACAGGCAGTCGGGGCGGTTGGGGGTGATTTCAAATTCCACTGTCACGTCGTCCAGACCGATGGCCTTGCAGATGTCGGTGCCCAGAGGAGCGGCAGCTTCCTCGCCCTGCAGGATAAAGATGCCGTTTTCATCGGCATAGGGGAAATCGTGAATGGTCAGCCCCAGCTCTGCCAGAGAGCAGAGCATACCATTGCTCTCCTCGCCGCGCAGCTTTCCCTTGCGGATCGTTACACCGCCGGGCAGGGTGGACTTATTCTTGGCCACCGGAACAATATCGCCGGCCTTGACATTCTGGGCGCCGGTGCAGATCTGGATGGGGGCATCTTCGCCCACATCGACCTGGCACACCACCAGGTGATCGGCATTGGGATGGGGTTCAACCGAGAGCAGTTTGCCCACAACAACATTTTTGATTTCTGCAGTTTCATCGGCGTAGCCTTCCACCTTGGAACCGCTCATGGTCATGTCGTCAGAGAACTGCTTGGGAGTTACATCAATGTCCACATAATCGGACAGCCACTTCATTGAAAGGTTCATTCTTCACACACTCCTAAAACTGCTTGAGGAATCTCACATCGTTTTCATACAGCAGGCGCAGGTCATCGATGTTGTACCGGCGCATAACAATACGCTCCAGGCCGATGCCAAAGGCAAAGCCGCTGTACACTTCCGGGTCGATGCCGCAGCGTTCCAGCACTCTAGGGTGTACCATGCCGCAGCCCAGGATCTCGATCCAGCCTTCGCCCTTGCAGAGGCGGCAGCCTTCGCCGTGGCAGTGGAAGCACATGATATCCATTTCAGCGCTGGGTTCGGTGAAGGGGAAGTGGTGCGGACGGAACCGGACCTGGGTATCCTCGCCGTAGAGGCGCTTTACAAAGACCTCCAGAGTGCCCTTGAGGTCGGCCATGGTAACGCCCTTGTCTACCACCAGTCCCTCGATCTGATGGAACATGGGGGAGTGGGTGGCATCCACCTCGTCCGAACGGTATACACGGCCCGGCACGATCACACGGATCGGAGGCTGCTGCTTTTCCATGG
>CAKWRB010000124.1:0-622 GCA_934845495.1 uncultured bacterium | reverse complement strand
GTGCGGACCTGTACCGGAGAGGTCTGGGAACGCAGGACCACATTGTCATCGATGTAGAAGGTGTCCTGGGTGTCCCGGGCCGGATGGTTCTTCGGGATATTGAGTGCTTCGAAGTTATAGTAGTCCAGCTCCACCTCGGGGCCCTGAACCACATCAAAGCCCATGCCCAGGAAGATCTCCTTGAGCTCATCCAGAACCAGATTGAGGGGGTGCTGATGGCCGATCACCTGCTTTTTACCGGGCAGAGTCACATCCAGGCGCTCCTCCATCAGACGCTTTTCCAGAGCCTTTTCCTTGAGCTCGGCGCCGGTTTCTGCCAGCATAGATTCGATTTCGGCACGGACCTGGTTGGCCAGCTGACCAATTACCGGGCGCTCCTCGGCCGAAAGGGAGCCCATCTGCTTGAGGATCACGGTCAGTTCGCCCTTTTTGCCCAGATAGCGGACCCGGATATCCTCCAGAGCCTTGGCGTCCTGAGCCTGTTCCAGCTCTGCCTTGGCAGCAGCCAGAATGTTGTTGAGTGCTTCTTTCACAATATTCACCTCTTCATAGTTTTCGAAAAAAGGGAACGCGGTTTTGGCTGATCCGCCGGGACAAAAAGAAAAGATCCTCCGCCCCGAAC
>CAKWRB010000123.1 GCA_934845495.1 uncultured bacterium | reverse complement strand
AGTTCGGTGTCAAGGTGATCGTGGAATACTTCGACTCCACCGAGATGATGTATACCAAGCTCCAGGGCGGCGATTCCTACGATGTGCTGGTTCCCTCCGACTATATGATCGAACGCCTGATTGCCCAGGATATGCTGCAGGAGCTGGACCTCTCCAAGATCCCCAACATTGCCAATCTGACCGAGGGTGTCAAGGGCCTGCCCTATGACCCCGATAACTCCTACTCGGCTCCCTACTTCTGGGGCAATGTGGGCATCGTATACAACCACAACAATGTGGACCCCGCCGAAGTGGAAGCCAAGGGCTGGGAGATCCTGCGGGATACCAAGTATGCCGGCCACATCTATGTGTATGATTCGGAGCGCGATGCCTTCATGACCGCCTTCAAGGCCCTGGGCTATTCGATGAACACCGAAAACGAGGCCGAGATCCAGGCTGCTTACGAGTGGCTGCTGCAGATGAACAACACCATGCAGCCCGTCTATGTCACCGATGAGGTCATCGACGGCATGGCCAACGGCAACAAGGACATTGCCGTGATGTACTCGGGCGATGCTGCCTATGTGCTGGATTCCAACCCGAACATGAGCTACTGGCTGCCCAACGAGGGCACCAACCTGTGGAGCGATGGCATGGTGATCCCCGCCAATGCACAGAACCCTGCCCTGGCCCACGAGTTCATCAACTATGTCCTCTCCTACGATGCCTCCTTCGGCAATTCGGAGTATGTGGGCTACGCTTCCTCCAACCAGGAGGTGCTGGACACCCTGAGCGGTGAGGGCGGCTACTACGAAACCAACAACGCCTACCTGCCCCGTGCCGGCTATGACAAGGACGAGGTATTCCACGACAATCAGACCCTGAAAAAGGTTCTCTCGGAGCTGTGGATCAAGGTAAAGGCTTCTAAGGCATAACCTCATCAGCTGACCTGTTTGGATCCCTGGCAGAAATCCCTGCCGGGGATTCTTTTTACCCGTTGGTCTGATAACAAAAACTCCCCCACCGGAATCACAGTTCCAGTGGGGGAGTTTTTATTGGGTACCAGTCAGTGCCAAGAGATTATTCTCCGGCCTTTTCGGTGAGGAAGTCCAGGGCAAACTGGGCGTGCATGGCAGCTCCGCGCTGCAGCACATCTTCCGGGGCGCTGTACTTTTCGTGGTGGTTGGTATAGATGGTTCCCTGCTCGGGATCCCGGCTGCCGATGAAGCCAAAGATTCCCGGAACCTCCTCCATGAAGAAAGCAAAGTCCTCGCTGCCCATCATAGTGGGCAGATGTCCAAGGCCCTCCTCGCCGTACAGCTTGATGACAGCATTCCGGGCAATGCGGTTGAGATCCTCATGCTCGTTGATCACTGGTGTGGTGAGGTGCTGGTACTCCAGCGAAGCCGAAGCGCCAAAGGCGGCTGCTGTGTTGGCAGCGATACGCTCCAGGTCTTTGTCGATGGTCTCCAGCGTTTTACGGGAGAAAGTGCGGCAGGTGCCCTCCATCACGACCTTGTTGGCCAGGATATTGAACCGCTGACCGCCGTCGATCTTGCCCACTGTGACAACCAGCGGGTTGAGTGGGTCGTTGTTCCGGGACACATAGGTCTGGATGTTCATGATGATGGAAGCTGCTGCCACAATGGCATCGGTTCCCAGGTGCGGGGTGCTGCCATGGGTGGAGCTTCCCTCCACAACGATGCGGAAGCTGTCGCAGCAGGCCATGCGGTTGCCAGCTGATACATCGATGTGCGGCGCATCAAAATCGCCCCAGATGTGGGCACCATAGATGGCATCCACACCGTTGAGAACGCCTTCGGCAATCATGGCCTTGGCGCCAAAGGCGGTTTCCTCCGCCGGCTGGAACAGCAGCTTGACGGTACCGGGGAGCTCGTCCCGGATGGAAGTCAGGATCTTGGCGGCACCCAGCAGCATAGCCATGTGGTTATCATGACCGCAGGCATGCATCACACCAGGGTTCTGGCTGGCAAAGGGCAGACCGGTCTTTTCCTCCACCGGCAGGCCGTCAGTATCCGAGCGCAGAGCCACAACGCCCTTGCCGGGTTTGCCGCCGCGGATGTTACCCACCACGCCGTGGCAGGTCTTGCACAGTTCCACTTCCACTCCCATGGCCTCCAGGTCCTCCTTCAGGGACTGGGCGGTGTGGACCTCCTGACCGGACAGCTCCGGGCAGGAATGATAGTAGCGGCGCCGGTCGATGATGTAATCATTGTACTGCTGCGCCAGTTCGCGGATGTTGATATTCATATTGTCTCCTCCTGATGGTTCATTTGCAGCTTACCGGGGTGCCTTGGCACTTAGGTAGTCGGCTGCAAACTGTGCGTGCATGGCCGCTCCGCGCTTGAGAACCTCCTCGGGGACATCGTAGCAGTCATTGTGGTTGCTGGCCTGATGCTCAGCATCCCGGCTTCCCAGGAAGCCAAAGATACCCGGTACCACATCCATAAAGTAGGCAAAATCCTCACTGCCCATCACCCGTGGCATCTCCTTGATGCCCTCCTCACCATACAGCTTGACTGCTGCATCGTGGGCGATCTGGTTGAGGTCGTCGTGGTCGTTGATCACCGGGCTGGGGAAAGCATCGTATTTCAGCTCTGCCCGGGCGCCGAAGGCAGCAGCGGTATCCTCACAGACCCGGCGCAGCAGCGGCTCAATTTTGCCGCGCATCTCCCGGGAGTGAGTGCGGCAGGTGCCCTCCATGACCACCTTGTTGGCCAGAATGTTGAATCTCTGGCCGCCATGAATCTCTCCAATGGTGACAACCAACGCATTGAGCGGATCGTTGTTCCGGGAGACGATGGTTTGGATGTTCATGATGATGGAAGCCGCTGCCACGATGGCATCGGTGCCCAGGTGCGGGGTGCTGCCGTGGGTGGAGCTGCCCTCCACCGTGATGGTGAAGTTATCGCAGCTTGCCATGCGTACGCCGGGCTGCACATTCAGGTAGGGAGCCTCCAGGCCGGCCCAGATGTGCTGGCCATAGATGGCATCCACCCCATCCAGTACACCCTGCTGTACATAGTACTCGGCGCCGAAGCAGGTCTCCTCGGCGGCCTGGAACAGCAGCTTGACATTGCCGGCCAGCTCGTCCTTGAGGTCGCACAGAATCCGGGCGGCACCCAGCAGCATGGCCATGTGGTTATCATGGCCGCAGGCATGCATCACACCGGGATTCTGGCTGGTAAAGGGCAGGCCGGTCTTTTCCTCCACCGGCAGGGCGTCGATATCTGCCCGCAGTGCCACCGTTTTGGCACCGGGAGCGGCCTTACCGCCATAGATCATCGCTGTACAACCGGGGCGACCGTCAAAGCGGTGTACCTCCAGCCCCATCTTCTCCAGCTCCTGCTGAATGTGGTCAGTGGTGCCAAACTCCTCCCAGGACAGCTCCGGATGGGCATGGAACCAACGGCGCTGCTCGATGATATAGCTCTCATATTGTTCTGCCAAAGCACGAATATCCATTTTGTATTCCTCCTTTGCGGAAATCTATTTGTACTTCCATTCTATCACACCTGTCCATCTGCCGCAATCATTTTCCCATAGAAAAAGAGCCCTTCCCCGAGGGGAAAGGCTCGATTCGGTCAGCAGGTGGTATCGATGCAAAGGTCAGCGCGCTGCTCCACCTCAAAGGCGGCGAGATACCGTTCCTCCATGGGGATCCAGCGCTTGCGGAACATCTCCACATTGTTGTGCCCCGGACGGGCGGCGATCCGGTTCAGTCGGGTTTCCAGATCGGCTGTGACAAACACCGCCAGGTCATAATACTGCCCAAAGTAGGGGTGAAGGCTGTATGCTCCCTCCACAATGGTCAGGCGAGCAGGCGGCAATTCCACCGGGCTGCCCAGCTCCATTACGGCGCAGTCAAAAGGGGTGTAGCAGAGGGCCTCTGCCCCCAACCGGTCGATCACCTCCGATTTCATGCGCTCCCGGTCCAGGTTGCCGCCCGGCTCGGCCAGGCGGTCGGGGGTGCGCTGCTCCGGCCGCAGGAAGAAATCATCGGCACACACCACCCGTCCGCCCAAAGTACGGGCCAGCTGCTGGGCCAGGGTGCTTTTTCCGGCACCACAACGCCCATCGATGGCTACAACATAC
>CAKWRB010000122.1:408-4119 GCA_934845495.1 uncultured bacterium | reverse complement strand
GTGGCTTATATCCCCATAGCTAAAGCAAGGGGTTTTACGCCACTCATGATAATTTGTTTCTCTTTCCAATAGAGTCAGTTTTTTGTAACTGATTCCATCTTTTACTTTCGTGCCATCCAGCTTTTTTAACAGAAAACTGCCGCTGGAGCGTCTGCCCCAGATAAAGCACTCCTGTCCCTGGTATCTCACCCTATCAAAGAGGCGGAATCCAAATACTGATCTCGGAGCCTGGTTCGCTTTTCGCACGCCACCCTTCAGGATCGTTGCCTTATGGAGCTGTCTATTGTGCCGGCGCACCGGTTTTATCAGATAGATGACATCGGAGGCATCTGCCAGCGGATGCCCTGCAATGCAGAGTGCATCGACCGTATGGCTTTTATCCATGTGATGCGTTTCCCGCACCAGTTTGGTAATGTAGCCATAGGTTTCTACCACCGGAATTGTCAGTTCACTGCGGAGCCTCAGAATAAGTGTTTTGCGCATTATGCCCATAAAAGCGGCATCCCGCATACGGAGTGCTCAGGGCACTGAGGGTAGTCAGCAAGGGCTTTTACCAAGCCCCTGGCTTTAGCCGTGGGGTCACTGACAACTTTCACCTTATTCCTCTATTCTTATTATCGCACAAATTCAACAAAAATAAATAATTTAATTTAAAATATTTTATATTATATCATCAATTTCAATGAGGCAAGGTTTATTCTCTAAAAAATCTTCTAAACCATCTGTGCAAACCTGTATGCTGTTGATTATCCTCTCCTTCATCAGTAATAAGCTGCTGCTGAATGGTGCCAGCATGAAGGGCCTGAGCAGTTTGAGTTGTCTGCTGCACTGCCTGGATAGTCTGTTGGGCTGTAACCAAAGCAGCTGTTGTTTCAGCCAGCCGGTTATTGAGCTGCTGGATCTGCTCGTTTTTCCGATTCAGTTCTTCCCGCAGCAGTTCAATGACTGCATCAATGACCGTATCATTGATACGATTCTGATGTGCTTCATGATACAGTTCATTTTTCAAAAAGCCTTGTTTTATGCGGGTTTCTGCTGCATCATCATAGTACATCACACCGTTTCGCTGATGTGCTTCATTGATGCAGTTCTGTTTGATGAACCGATACACTCTTTGCTTGGACACTCCCAGTTCGTCAGCTATCTGTTTGATCGTTTTTGGCACTGCTGCCGCCTCCCTCCTGGGTTTTATAATACTTCCGAATGGTTGGATAGCTCAACCCTGTGGCCGCTTTTATTTCGCTCTTGGTCGCCCCTGGGTGTTCTGCCTGGTACTGCTCTACTATGGCTTTTGCTTTTGTGCTGCCTTTGGGTCGGCCTGCACCTTCCCACCAGACTTCTTTCCCTCGTTCCTCACAAAGAATATCCCTGCTGGCTCTTGCTAAACGAAGATGCAGAGCCTGCTTTCTTCCATTTCTTTTATTTTTCTGGATTGGGATACCAGTGCGGAGTGAGATCGCATCGATGGGATAGGTGATATAGCTGTCGTTGTATGCCTCCAAAGCAGCCAGCACATCATCTTCTGTGAAAGCATCCCCCTTGCTATTCAGCAAGGGAATGAGGCCGTAGGCATCCGCCTCAAGATTGTCCCTTGAGATACCGCACTTTTTGGCATAGGCGGCCAGGGCCATGATACACCAATATCGGTGCCCCTGCTCGGCCCCGGTGCTCAGTGTCCGAATCCACCACTCATAGACAGCCGGGGAAGCCGTCCAGGAGCCTTTAGGGAGACCTTGGACAATACGCCTCTCGTACCATTCAGGATACTTCTTTTTGGCCTGGGTCAGCTGCTTTGTGGATTCCGAATGTGTCCAAGTTGGACACAAAAAGAGAGGTAATTCTCTCAGTGCAGCCGCCGGGATCATCTTCCGTCCCACCGGAGGGCTATCCAAGCTCCGCCGCCCGGCAGAAGCTGAATCCCTCGTACTCGTAACTGCGGTCGATGCCGTTTTGATAGACCGTGCGGCTGTTGACTTCCCCTGTTAAAGCCGCCGCCAGCAGCTGTTTGATTTCAAGATCCTTGATGGGACTGCGCTCCATCGCCAGAAGGTAGTCCTCCTGGTCCACCCGGGTCCAGTCCACCACCTGTCCCAGCTCCTTTTTCAGCATCAGATCGAGCCAGATCCGGCTGCTGCGGCCGTTGCCTTCACGGAAAGGGTGGGCAATATTCATCTCCACATATTTTTCGATGATTTCATCGAAGGTGGATTGCGGCATTGCCTCGATGGCCGTTAAAGCTGCTTCAAGGTATAACACAGGAGCAAAGCGGAAATTGCCCTTTGCCAGATTGACCGTCCGGATTTTGCCAGCAAAGGCATAAATTTCGGAAAAAAGACAGCGATGGATCTCTGCCAGAGCTTCAACCGTTCCGGGGTTCAGTTCGTCCAGATGGCCGGTTTCAAAGAGCACGACAGCGTTTCGTTTACTGATGCACTCCTCCGCTCGGGCGAGATCCGCTGGATTTGTCAGATGCAGCTTGTTTTCCAGGACCAAAAGGATCACCTTCCAAAATTCTCATAGAGTTTGACCATCTCTTCCAGGACAGCCTTCTGAAAGGATTCCTGGCTGGGCATTCTGGCTTTTTGCTGAATGGATCGCAGTGTGATCAGATCGACCTTTTTTTGAAGCGCTTCCTCCAGATCAAGATGGAGAGCGGCAAGTTCAAAAAAACCGGCTATCCGGGCTCCAGTGGTATCCACCAGCAGATCCAGATCGCTGTCCTCCCTGGCAGTGCCGCGCGCGTAGGAACCGAACAGGTAGACAGCAGACAGATTGTATTTCTGTGCGATGGGCACGATGATGCGCCGGATTTCGTCCAGTGTGCAGATCACAGCGAGTCCCCCTTTCAGCAAGACCTTTCAGCCCCATTATACCGAGGAGCCAAGGGGAGCGCAATGGAAGGAAAGTGAAAGTGACTGCTGCTTGAAGTTGACACTCCTCCTGCCTAAAGGCAGGGGGTGTCAACTTCAAGCTGTTGGAACAGTGGAGTGCCCAGCACAAGGGCCTGGATCCATCACATGCCTGTCCAGCCCTGCTGTGTGCCGCTCAAAGGCCGGGAGAGTACAGGGCGAGTAAATGGTCCTAAATCTTTCGGGCGGCTCTCACAGGCTGCTGTCAGCCACTGAGAAGCAGCCGAAGCAAAGAAAGCCGCTCCTTTCGGGGCGGCTTTCTGATTGACACACTCTCTATAACAGGTGTATAATAGAAACAAAGGGTGTTGCCGGTGACGGTTATCCCCTAAAGTTTACGGAAAAGTAACCGCTATCTTTTCGAGGGATGGGCGGTTACTTTTTTATTGCAATGATGGTATACAAAATAATGATAAGAATCAAAACTATGTACTCCATTTCATCACCCCCTCCTGAAAGAAGGGGCAAAAAAGCATCACCCCTTCAAATGAAAGGGGATCACCGCCAACCGTATGGCAACACCTGCCAGTATTATATCACACTTCTACTGCCGGCGCAAAGCACCACACAGCTGCTTGTATATGCCCTTTCAGAGCCGAGAGATCCACAAGATTTCCCGGCTCTTTTTATGCCTCTCACAGGGGGCTGGCAGCCACTGCTTGCATATTATTTCCCCCGTGACAGAGGAATTATCTCGGATCGCGTGATTGTCTGTATCCTGAATCAACAAAAGAAATTGTGAAAACAAATCAGATACAAGAAAGAAACCGAAGTCGTGACTTTTCAGGGAAAGGAAATCACG
>CAKWRB010000122.1:0-382 GCA_934845495.1 uncultured bacterium | reverse complement strand
ATAATAAAGGTGTCAGCAGCTCCGTTTCTTTTTTAAGAAAAGGAGCGACAATATAATACGCTCATGCTCAAAGATAGAGAGTGGATCTGCCCCCAGTGCGGCGCTTGCCTGGATCGGGATGTAAACGCTGCCATCAACATCAAGAACTTGGGATTGGCCATGCTTTCAGCATAACCACCTGAGTCATAAGGTTAGGGCATTAACTTGTGCAGGAGATAGCGTAAGACCAGCTTGCTGGCAGCTGTTGTTGATCGCAGAATCCCCCGGCTTTAGCCGTGGGAAGTATGTCAATTGGAGGTGTTCTTATGACGATTACAGGAATAGCAAGATTTGTGCAACAAAATTATAAGGTTCAAAATTCGCACTTAACCCCTAAACTTCC
>CAKWRB010000121.1:2098-4143 GCA_934845495.1 uncultured bacterium | reverse complement strand
GCCGGGCGATGGCAAAGAAAAAGCATGATGTCATGGAAAAGGAACGGGAGAGCTTTCTGGACGGCGCTGAACAAAATGGGATCGACCGGAAGATTGCCAATGAGATCTTTGATGAGATGAGCTCCTTTGCCTCCTATGCCTTTAATAAATCTCATGCAGCCGCCTATGCAGTGCTCGCCTACCGGACGGCCTATCTGAAGTGCCACTATCCCCGGGAATACATGGCGGCACTGCTCACCAGTGTGCTGGACAATACGGCGAAGCTCACGGAGTACATTGGGGAATGCCGCCGCCTGGGAATTGAGGTATTGCCCCCTTCGGTCTTTGAGAGCCAGGCAGGTTTTTCGGTCAGTGGGACCAAGATCCGCTTTGGCCTTGCCGCCATCAAGAATATAGGGGATGCGGTGATCCGCCATCTGATTCAGGAGCGGGAGCGCCGCCCCTTCTCCGATCTGGTTGACTTCTGTACCCGGATGCGGCAGGGAGAGCTCAATAAGCGTGTGATGGAAGGACTGATCAAGAGCGGAGCACTGGATGAATTCGGTTTCCATCGCCGTCAGCTTCTGTTGGGCTATGAGGCGCTTCTGGAAAGCGTAAATCGGGAAAATCGACAGAATCTTTCCGGTCAGATCAATCTCTTTGACCTCTCCGAGGAACCTGTCTCGGTGGGGAAGATCCTGCCGGAGGTGGACGAGTTCGACCTGTTTCAGATCCTGCAGCAGGAAAAGGAGTCCACAGGTGTCTATCTGACCGGGCACCCACTGTCACGATACCAGAACTTTATCAAGAGACGGAAACTCCCCGAAATCTCCTTTTTTAGCGATGAAGAAGAGCATCATCTGGATAATCAAGGGGTTACACTGGTGGCGCTGGTGGCAGCCAAAAAGCTCAAGATCACAAAACAGAATGAGACAATGGCCTTTATCACACTGGAGGATATGACCGGCTCGATGGAAATGCTGGTATTCCCCAAGGTGCTGGCGCTCTATTCTTCTCTCCTCCGGGAGGGAGAGGCAGTTGTTGTTACCGGGCGGCTGAGTACACGGGAAGATGAAGAACCCAAGATCATCTGTGAAAAGGTAACACGCCCAGAGGAACTCTTCTCGCCGGAGGAAGCGGCTGGGCGCTCCGCCTCGGGAAAGCGGACAGGGTTGTTCCTGCTCTGCCCGGGTATGGAGGAGCCGGCCACGGTGAAGGCGAGGGAGCTTCTGGCGGCGTTTCCGGGTAAAACTCCAGTCTATTTCCGATTCCGGGACAGCGGTAAAATGCTCCTTGCCCCTAAAGAACTCTGGGCCGATGTGTCAGAACCCGTACTGCGTAAACTGCGCTCTGTGCTGGGAGAGGACTGCGTGGTCTATCGTCCGTAGCGGGCTGTTCGGATTTTCAATGAAATGGCAGTTTCCATTTGAGTGTGGGAACTGCCGTTTTTATTTTCCCGGCATAAGAGACAGGAAGCGGACCATATTATAGGGGTAGCTGACAGACTGCTTTTGGAATCTGGGCAGGGAGAGAGGTTAAACTATGTACCGTTTCGGTGATTTTACATCCAAGGCCAATACGGCTATCAATCTGGCAATCAAAATTTCAGGAGAGCTGGGACATACCTATGTAGGGAGCGAACATCTGCTCTGGGGGCTATGCGGAGAGGGAAGTGGTGTTGCCTACTGTGCCCTGCAGGCCCGCCAGGTATCCACCGGACAACTCAGGGAGCTGCTGGTGCAGAGCATCGGTCGGGGCAGCCCAGTGTCTCTCACCCCAGAGGATCTCACCCCCAGAAGTCGCCGTATTTTGGAACGAGCAGCCGAACAGGCCCGGAAAACCGGATGCGCACTGGCTGGAACAGAACACATTCTGCTCTCCATCCTGGCGGAGCGGGAGAGTTATGCGCTCCGCTTTCTGGAGGAAATCGGTGTCAATGAACGGGAACTCCTGCACACCGTTACCGATGCACTGGAAGGGGAAGCGGCACAGCAGGCGGTAGAAACCCGTCCCCAGCGCAATACAGCGCGTGCTGCCAGAACTCCGATTTTGGATAAGTATTCCCG
>CAKWRB010000121.1:0-2088 GCA_934845495.1 uncultured bacterium | reverse complement strand
CATCGGCCGGGAAGCAGAACTGGACCGGCTGATGCGGATCCTTTGCCGCAGGACAAAAAATAATCCATGCCTGATTGGGGAAGCTGGTGTGGGGAAAACGGCAATCGTGGAGGCACTTGCACACAGGATCGCTGCAGGGAAAGTCCCGGATGGACTGAGAGGGAAGCGGTTGGTTTCGCTGGACCTGACGGCAATGGTGGCAGGCACCAAATATCGGGGCGACTTTGAGGACCGGGTCAAAAATGTGCTTGCGGAGGTGTCAGCAGCCGGAAATGTGCTGCTTTTTATCGATGAGATACACAACATTGTAGGAGTTGGAGCAGCAGAGGGCGCCATTGATGCAGCCAATATCCTGAAACCGCCGCTTTCCAGAGGAGAATTGCAGCTGATTGGAGCAACAACTCTGGAGGAGTATCATCAACATATCGAAGTGGATCACGCATTGGAGCGACGATTTCAAACGGTGATGGTGGAGGAGCCGGATGAGGAGTATGCTGTGCGAATCCTTATGGGGCTTCGGGAAAAATATGAGGCACATCATAAAGTGCAGATCCCGGAGGAGTCGATTCGGGCGGCTGTACGATTGTCTGCTCGATATATCGGAGATCGTCTGCTGCCGGATAAGGCGCTGGACCTGCTGGATGAGGCGGCCAGCAAGGTGAGCCTGATCGCTTTTAGGGCACCGGAGCAGCGGGAATCGATGGAGGACCAGCTCAGGCGGCTCCTGGAGGAGAAGAAATCGGCGGTGAGCCGTCAGGATTACGAGAGGGCCGCTGTGCTCCGGGATCGGGAGCAGGGACTGAGAGAGAAGATGAAGCAGGATCCCGCAGCAATCGACTCCCGTCCTAAGGTGACACCGGAAGATGTGGCGGAGATCGTCTCGGAGGCATCGGGGGTGGATGTAAAGAAGCTGAGCGCAGAGGAGAGCGAGCGCCTTTCGCATTTGGAGACCTATCTCCATCGCAGCGTCATCGGTCAGGATGACGCAGTTCACCAGGTCGCAGCAGCGGTTCGCCGCGGAAGGACTGGTATAGCCGATCCGAACCGCCCAATGGGCTCTTTTCTGTTTCTTGGTCCCACTGGCGTGGGAAAAACCGAGCTCTGCCGTGCCCTGGCACGGGAACTGTTTGGGACCGAGAAAGCTCTGATTCGCCTGGATATGTCCGAATATATGGAGAAACATACGGTCTCCCGACTGGTTGGTTCTCCACCAGGTTATGTGGGCTATGAGGAAGGTGGTCAGCTTACCGAGCGGGTGCGCCGCCGTCCCTGGTGTGTGCTTCTGTTCGATGAGATGGAGAAAGCACATCCGGATGTGTACGATCTTCTGCTCCAGGTTCTGGGAGATGGGTTTCTGACCGATTCCTCTGGACGGAAGGTGAACTTCCGCAACACCATTGTGATTTTCACCTCCAATCTTGGCGCTCGGGAAATCAGCGGAAGCACTCCGGTGGGGTTTTCTCCCGTGGATCCGGAAGACAAAGAACAAGGAAAAGAGATCCGCCGTGCTGCACTGGCGGCAGCACGCCAACAGCTTCGCCCGGAATTTCTGGGAAGGCTGGATCAGATCGTGGTGTTCGATGCACTTGGGCGCCGGGAACTTCGTCAGATCGCAGAACAGCAGCTGGAAATCCTGGCACAGAGAGTATTGCCGCTGGGGTGCAGGCTGAGATTTGATGCCTCTTTGATTGAGGCATTGATCCAAGCGGCTGACTGCCGCACTTATGGAGCCAGACCGATTCTAAAAGCCATTCGGGAAAAAGTCGAAACACCTTTGGCAGATGCGTGTCTTGCAGGGGTCCTTCCCACAGGGAATACACTTTGCCGCATGGAAAACGGCAGCACCCTCTTTGAGAAAATTGGTTGATTTTTCTTTCTGGTTCTGCAATAATAGAGGCTAAGGGAAGTGGATTCCCAGACGGAGATACAGGTTCCGTCTTTCAAATTGGACCGGGAGCCTTCCCGGAAGCGAAAGGAAGATCATAACAATGATTCAGGTAGGCGCAAGTTTCGAACTCAAGACCAAGGTAACCGAGCAGAATACAGCTCTGGCGGTGGGGAGCGGTGATGTACCGGTATTTGCTACCC
>CAKWRB010000120.1 GCA_934845495.1 uncultured bacterium | reverse complement strand
CCGAAAGGTCGGGGAATGGTACGCCAGAGCAAAGAATGTCCTCCTGCTGGCTGGATACAATGTCGCAGTTCTGGGAACGATTTTGCTCTGCTCGTTCAATCGGTACGGCCTCCTGGAACGGCTCTTTTATTTTGTCGGCACAGGAATCGGCGTCACACTGGCGTTGGTTTTGCTGGAGGTTGCAAGGCAGAATATTGCCATGTCCCGGATCCCACGGGTATTTCGCGGTCTTCCCATTCTGCTTCTGTATATTGGAATAGTCAGCCTGGCATTTTACGGGCTGATTGGCCACCCGATTACCTTCTGATTCCCTCTACAAGGAGTGAGCAAGATGTTCAAGAAGAAACAGCGAAAAGTAAAACGATATCGCAATATCTATCGGGGCAGCCTGACCTCCTCTCCGTTTTTCAAACTGGGGGTTTCGGCAGCGGTGTTGGCGGCTCTGATTGCAGCTGGCTGGTTTCTGTACGAACCGGTATACCAGTTTGTCATGAGCCTGGGGCAGGAAAAGGAGCCGACTTCGTCATCGGAGCCGGCTGCTGATCCGGGGCCTGGGCTGAGTGAAGCCTTGCCGGGCTTTCTTGAAGAGGAGGAGACTGATACTTCCCAATCTCAGTCGGAGCCAGAGGCAGCTGCACCGGTGAATGGCGTGTATATGCCGGAATCTATCCTCCTGGACAGCGCACAACGAGCTGCCTTTATCCAGAGTTGTTCGGCCAATGGGATCAATGCGATTTTCTTTGACCTCAAGAATGATAAGGGAGTCCTGACCTATCGCAGCTCGCTGGGTCAGGTTGCTGAGCTTGGCTCGCAGGGTACCTCGGCGGTGGATCTGGCCCAGGTGACCAATGAGATGAAGGCGGCCGGGATCACTCCGGTGGGTAGGATCTATGCATTCAAGGATCCTCTGGCTGCATCGGTCCATCTGGAATCGGCAGTGCATTACCAGGGGACTGAGTGGGCCTGGTTGGATAACTCTGCAGCGATGGGAGGAAAGGCCTGGCTTAATCCAGTGAACGAGTATGCGAAAAGTTATATCTCTGATCTCGCTGCTGAATCGGTTGGCAAGGGGGTTGAAAGGGTGATCCTGGACTGTGTCCAGTTCCCTTCGGGCTACTCGCTCGAAATGGCTGACTATGGTCAGCCGCTGACGGAGGAAAGTAAATCCACTGTACTGAGTGATTTCATTGTACAGGTGGATCGGCGTGTGCGGGAAGCTGAAGGGGAGGCAGCAGTTTATCTTTCAGTACCTGCGCTGTTGGGTGCCTCGGATGGACAGTATGGAGCAGACCCCTTCCAGCTGACAAGCTGTGGAGTGGTTCTTGGAACCATGCCTGCTTCGTTTGGCAATGCTTACAGCTCAGGCGAACTGGTGCTGGAGGCGCCGGCCCTTGATCCGAGTACCACTGTACGGGCGGCACTTTCCGTCTGCCAGGATAAACTCCGTACCGACGAAGTAACAGTCCTGCTTCAGAGCTATACTTCCGGTGTGCTGAGTTCGCTGAAAAACAAGACTTATACGCGGGAGGATATCCGTGCCCAGATTCAGGCGGCACAGGAGAGCGGCTGTGAGAGCTATTTCCTGTTTAGCCCGGATGGAAATTACAGCATTGCTTTTGAAAAACAGTAAGTACAGAGCCGCTCGGAGCAGTCCGGGCGGCTTTTTGCTGTGTTTCTTTTCAGTGGAAAAATCGGAATTTTTATGATACAATAATAGTACCATAGTGGTGCGTCCTGTGAGGAGTTTTCTGAAGAGGCGGACCTGGTGGAAAATCTCGGATTCGTTTGAATTGCGGGTTTCCAGCAGATTGAATACTGGTAAAAGACAGATAGATGCAGCTGCTTGCGTAATCGAATATCGGAGACTTCCGGATGGATCAAGCAGCCCACAAGATGATTGTGGAATAGGGAGGGAAACATATGGAGAACAGCAAGAGACTGTTTCTGATTGTTCTGGACAGTGTTGGAATTGGTGAAGCACCGGATGCAGCACAGTTTGGCGATGAGGGAAGCAATACCGTGCGTGCTGCGGTGGAGGCTGGTGCAGATCTGCCCAATCTGCGCCGACTGGGCTTGTTCAACATTGATGGAATGGACTGGACTGAGCCGGAAACATCACCCATTGGAGCATTCGGACGGATGCGGGAGGCCAGTATGGGGAAGGACACCACCATCGGCCATTGGGAGATTGCAGGTGTGGTATCTCCAAAGCCGCTTCCCACATTCCCGGAGGGATTTCCGCCGGAGATTATCCGGAATTATGAAAAGCTTACAGGCCGGAAGGTGATTTGCAATCAGCCCTATTCCGGCACACAGCTGCTGATGGATTATGGCCGGGAGCATGTGGAAACAGGTGCGCTGATGGTTTACACTTCGGCAGATAGTGTGTTCCAGGTGGCAGCCCATGAAGATGTTGTTCCGATTGAGGAACTCTACCATGACTGCGAGTTGGCTCGTGAGATGCTTACAGGAGATTATGCCGTCGGCAGAGTCATTGCCCGGCCCTTTGTTGGTGAGTATCCACATTATACCAGAACTCCCCGCCGGCACGACTATTCGCTGCAGCCGCCACGGGATACCATGCTCAACTATCTGGAGAAGGCCGGATTTGAGTGTATTGGTGTGGGTAAGATTTCGGATATCTTTGCCGGGAGCGGCATCACTCAGCAGATTCGGACTCAGAACAACACCGATGGCATCGAAAAGACGATCCGTTTGATGGACAATGACTTCGAGGGGATTTGTTTTGTGAATCTGGTGGACTTCGATATGGTCTATGGACACCGGAACGATGCGCCAGGGTATGCTCGTGCCCTGATGGAGTTCGATCAGGCGCTGCCAGAGCTGATGCGGCAGATGGGGAAGGACGATTTGCTTATGATCACAGCAGATCATGGCTGTGACCCCAGCACCCCCAGCACAGACCATTCTCGTGAGTACACCCCTATGCTGGCTTGGAGCAAAAAGATCCGCTCTGGCACCAACATCGGTACCCGAGCTACATTTGCAGATATCGGTGCTACCGTCCTTGAGTATTTTGGACTGGAAAACTGCACGGATGGACAGAGCTTCCTGAAGGAGATCCGCGGCGAAGAATAATCATCAACAGGGCCGGGAAACTGGCTCTGTTTTGCTCCCAATATGAAAAAGCCCAAAGATGGATATGAAGGAGGAAGAGATTATGGACTACCCAAAACTGATTGAAGAGGCACTCCTTGCCCGGGATTATGCCTATACACCGTACTCACACTTCAAGGTTGGTGCTGCACTGCTTGGCAAAAGCGGTGCCCTTTACCGGGGCTGCAATGTAGAGAGCTGTTCCTATGGCCCGACCAACTGTGCGGAACGAACCGCTGTGTTCAAAGCTGTATCGGAGGGGGAAAGAGAGTTTCAAGCTATTGCCATCGTTGGTGGACCAGAGGGGGAGAAAGCCCCTCTGGAGCATACAGCATTTCCTTGTGGTGTATGTCGCCAGGTTCTTGCAGAATTCTGTTCGATGGATTTTCCGGTAATTGTTGCCCGCAGCCCGGAAGATTATGAGGTATATACACTGGGAGAACTCCTTCCCAAGGCCTTTACTCCGTCATCCCTTTAACAAAGTAGGCATAAGTTTCTTTTTATCTTGTTAAAAGTACTGTACCAGTGTTGAGAGTATTGAAACAAATTGCCGATTTTAAGTTAAAAATCTGAGAAATGTAAACTACATATTGCAGGAAAGTGATATATGCTTTATACTGGAGTTGCAAATATATTACCAGCTGCCTTTCCTGAAAGGCGGCGCGTAACAAGAAAAGGGGAAGTCTTAAAATGAAAAAGTTTTTGAGCACAGTACTTGCGATGTCCCTGATGCTGTCTCTGGCAGCCTGCTCTGGCGGAAACAACAGCAGCAGCACAGCGGAGAACAGTGGTTCCAATGAGGATCTCTACTCCATCGCAATGGTAACCGATGTCGGCGGCGTCAATGACCAGTCCTTCAACCAGTCTGCCTGGGAAGGAATTACCGAGATGGTAAATGCCGGCAAGGTTCAGGCTCAGTATCTGGAGTCCACCGATGAGGCTGACTACACTCCCAACCTGGATCGTTTTGCAGATGATGATAACATCAAGCTGATCTGGGGTATCGGTTACATGATGACAGATGCAATCGAGGACGCTGCTAAGAAGAACCCCGATAAGACCTATGCTATCGTTGACTCCAACTATCCTGAGAATGCTCAGCCCAACAC
>CAKWRB010000119.1 GCA_934845495.1 uncultured bacterium | reverse complement strand
CCTTTAGGCTCTTCCTGCAGGACCAGGGGATCCGCTTCGAGGAGGACCGGAGCAGCTGCCGGGAGCGGGACGAATACGATTTTCTGCTCCAGGGCTCCGGGCTGGTCCTCCGGGTGGATGTAAAGACCCGCACCGAGGATTACCATATCCGCACACTGGAACTGGCGGAGCAGACGGTGGCGCATCCCAAGGAACTGTATGTGGCAGCCCGGCTGTACCGGGACGAGAATGCGGTGCAGCTGCTGGGGTGGTTCACCCGGGAGGATTTGCTCACCCACGGGACCATCGAAAACCAGGGCTACCTGGATAACTATGTGATGTACGACCGGCAGCTGCGCCCGATGGAGTCGCTGGCCCGGTTCTGCCACCGCTACTTTCCACTGTAAGGAAAAAGACCGCCGCGGGATAGCTTCCAATAAGAAAGTATGATAGCATTGCCGGCATAGGATCGTTGCCGTACAGGGTTGTGACGAAAAGGCGGTACTTGGTTGAAAACCAAGTACCGCCTTTTTTTTCAGAGTTATATATTGTGATGAACGACGACCAGGCACTACGCATAACTTTATATTCCATATACTGCCATGCCGGCCATTGCCGATATTAAGATCAAAAGAAAAGGAGACAATTTCTTTTTTGCAAAATACTTATATCCAAATATCGAAACAATCAAAAGTGCCGTAATAATGATTGCCTGAATATTGATGCTGATGGCAGTAACTGTTCCAAAGCAGTTTTCAAAAACCATGTAAATACCAGTACCCAATACAATACCGATCACACAAGGTTTCAGACCTCGGAGAACAGCCTGAACATATTTGTTCTTCAAAGCGGTTTTCAGCAATGCTGTCACCAACAGGATAATCAGAAACGAAGGAAGTACAACTGCCAGCGTTGCAATCACAGCGCCAAGGAATCCTGCCTGACTGCTGCCGATATAAGTGGCAAGGTTGACCATGATTGGGCCAGGTGTACTTTCGCTGACAGCGATCATGTAGGTCAGCATTTCATCACTCAGCCAGCCATAGGACATTACTACATCACGAATCAGCGGGATAGCACCATATGCACCGCCAAACGCAAAACATCCAACCTTCAAGAAACCAAGAAACAAATCAAGATAAATCATTTTCCTGCACCGCCTTCCTGTTTCAGTGCGATATTCGAAATAAAGATAGCAAAGCTTACAAATGCCGCAATCAGCATCAGACTGATCGAGGAGAAATTCCAAGCAAAGAAATTGGAGCAGAACATCACGATACTGGAGCAGGTCATAATCGTTCTCGGCAGCTTCTTTTTGTGCATCTTCTTAATCATGGTAATGGCGGCATCTAGGATTAAGATACCAACAGCGATTTTAATTCCCTTAAACGCATTGGCGATGATAGTCAGTTCCAAAAAATTGTCCAAGAACATGGAAATCAGATAGATAACCGCGAAGGACGGTACGATCATACCCAATGTTGCCGCCAATGCCCCAAGAAAACCTGCCCTCTTGTAGCCGGTAAAAGTTGCGCAGTTGATAGCGATGGGCCCAGGTGTGGATTCGGCAATAACTGCTACATTCATCATCTCATCGTGGGTGATCCATTGTTTTCTTTCCACGCAGTTATTTTCAATCATGGAAATCATGGCATAGCCGCCGCCAAAGGTAAATAATCCGATTTTTGCAAAGGTCAGAAATAAATCAAGTAAGACATTCATGCTTCTTCGCCCTCCTTGCGATACTCACATTGGCAGGCCGTCGTATCACGATCCACCATTAGCGAAGCGGCTCGCATCGTCTCAAACTGTTCCGTAAGGAAATCAATGGCCTCCTGCAACGGAAGATAATGGGTATGATAGCCGTATTTCTCACCATAGACCAGCCCTGCATCTTTCATCACCTTCATATGCTGGGAGATTGCAGATTCTGAAATACCAAATTTTTTGGAAAGGGAACGAACACAGTGTTTCCTTTCTAAAAGCGCTTGGTATATTTTTAAACGCATAGGCTCTCCCAATGCTTTTAGCATACGGTCAAACTCCATATTAGCACCTCTTTGATTTAGTATTCACTTAATTGTATCACTCGTTTTTAATTCAGTCAATGCTAAATCAAATCATAGATCACACAGGAATGAAGATCGCTTCCCATTATGAATTATTACCGAATACGATTCTATCATAGACCCAAATTTGACCCTCATAAAACCTTGTTTGAGAACGCTTTCCAACCTCTGCTGTTGTTAAAAACGGGAAGCAGGATGACTATAATCGTTCTGCTTCCCGTTTTGCTATACTGTTTTATCGAACTACCGCCTGTAGGCATTTTTTCATTTATTCTTCTTGGGGAAGAGGCGGCGCGTAGTTGGTGATCAGCACTTCCTCGGTGTTGCCGGAGCGGTCCTTGGCATGGTAGCTGCAGTTGGCATAGCTCTGCTTCAGATGCAGCACATGGTAACGCTGGCTCCAGCGGATCAGCTCCTCGTTGCGCAGCCCCTTGTGGGTTAGCACATTGGAGAGGGCAAAGCGGATCCCGGCCCGGTCCAGATCGTCCAGCAGCCCCAGCAGCTGCCGGTCCTCCACCGGGGTCCAGTCCTTAAACCCCCGGCGTCCATCGTTGTAGGAGCCGTTGCTGATCAGATAGGGCGGATCGCAGTAGACCAGGTCGCCGGGCTGCAGCACCGAAAAATCGAAGCTGAGAAAGTCCCGGGTGGAAAAGCGGATGTCCTTTTGCTGTAAGGCAGCCACAAACCGGAGCAGATTGGCCTCGATGGAGGGATTGTAGGCGCTGCGGTTGCGCCCGAAGGGGATATTGAGCTCGTGTTTCTGGTTGAAGCGGATCTGGTGGTTGAAGGAATAGCAGGCCAGCACAAACAGGTCGATGGGCTGCCCGGTGCGGTTGTATTCCCGGCGAAGGGCCAGGTATCCTTCAGCATTCTGATCTGATAGCTCAAACCGGGCGATCCGCTCCTGAATCAGCCCGAGGATGATCTCCACTGGGGTGCTGCGGAAGAATTCATACAGTTCGATCAGATAGGTGATCTGGTCGTTGGCGTAGATTACAGGGGCGTCTACATTGATGCCCACATTGAAACCACCGGCAAACAGATCCACAAACCGGTCGTATTCCTGGGGGAAGGCCGGCAGGATGCGGTTCAGCAGGCGGTATTTTCCGCCGGTGTAGTTGAGCGGACTTTTGATGTAGCAGTTCCGGGGCATGGCAGTCTCCTTGCAGTGATGATGTGGGCAGGAATATGCCCTGTGTGGCTATTATAGCACAGACCTGCCCCGGGACTCAACCGGGACTGCACACCAGCAAAAAGAGCATACCGCCACCGGAGTGGGGGTATGCTCTTTCCATTCAGTGAAGGGGAGAAGAGAAAGTCATCAATCCCACCAGAAGTACCACTTGTCCGACTGGTGGAGCACATCGGCCAGCCAGCCGATGGAGACCTCTTCCGCCCCCTGTTCCACCACATCCGGGCAGAGGGAGTATTGCTCTATGGCAAGCTCCATTGCCTGTTCTGCCGGCACCGGAGCAGGCAGGGCATATTCCAGCACATCCTGGGTGAGAACAGCCGGCACAGCGCCATACTGTTCGGCCCAGGTGCGGGAAACTGCCATGAGTTCCGCTGCATCCGGGCAGTCGTTCCAGACGCCGAAGGGCAGGTAGGCAAAGATCTCCCAGGGTTGTTTTACCGGGACTTTTGCCAGGATCATCGGACAGGTGCGCTGGGTATCGTAATCCCAGTAGGAGAGGAAGCGATCCTGCGGCTCACCGCCCTCCATCTCGCCGAGGATCTCCTCCCGACGGATGTCGTTTTCCTCCAGTTCTGCAATGCGCTCCTCCATCCGGGCCTTCAGGATCGCCTTTCCATCCAGTGGGGCGGCGCTCAGGGCCATCTTGCGGTACTTGGCAACCCGAACGGGGTCAAATCCATAGTCCTCGGCACCATCGCTGTCCGGGTCGGAGTTCAGGATCAACGTTTCCCAAAGGGATTCACTGGGCACCACCAGCACCGGCAGGAAGCCCTCCTCCATTCCCCGGCGGCGGGCATAGCTGTACGCTGCGGTAATGGGGTCGTCGTCCCGCATGGGCGGGAAGTATTCGCAGTCACAGCCCAGATACTGCATCGTGGCCTGGGCCAGTTCATCCGGCTCTTCGTCCGAGGGCTCATACTGCTGCCAGGCCTCCCAGCGCTGCTGGATCAGTCGGGCCATATCCTGGTAATAGACCTCGTCAAAGG
>CAKWRB010000118.1 GCA_934845495.1 uncultured bacterium | reverse complement strand
GAAAAGCTCCCGGTCAAAGGCCGGGTCGGTCTGGTCCAGGTTTTGAATCAGCAGCTGGATAATGCGGTCTTTGATTTTGATCAGGAGGCGATTGTGTTCTCCCGACAGGATCAAAAGCCGCATATTCTGCTGGTTCAGGATCAGTTCGTTGCCCAGCATCCGGAAGAAATCCTCCAGGATCCGGGGGTTCCGGGCGGGTTGTCCGGTGAGCCATAGATCGAAGATCTGGCCGACAAAATCATCCTCTACTTCAGCCAGAACGGCATCCATGCCGTCAAAGTGGCTGTATAGAGTCTTGCGGTTGATGCCAGTCTCCTGCGCCAGTTCGGTGACGGTGATGTCCTCAAAGGACTTCTCGCTCATCAGCCGCAGCAGGGTGCTTTTGATCCGGGCATGGGTTCGCTCCCGGCGCTGACACCGGCTTTGGACAGTGAGATTGCTCTGCATGCTGTCGCCTCCCTCTGTATGAGATAGAATGATCGGAAAGGGGACTGTTCTGTTATGTCCCAAAAGACAGAAAACACCTTTATAGACCGCATCATCGATGTGGTCATTCACCGGCGCCGCTGGGTGGAAAAAGTCTTTGCGGTGCTGGTGCTCCTCTCTATTGTAGCGAATTTCTTTATCCCTATCAACTATGATCTCACCGAATATCTGCCCGACTGGGCTCCGACGATGCAGGGCATCAACCTGATGGAGGACAGCTTTGGCTATCCGGGTACAGCTCGGGTGATGATCAATGACGTCACCATGGCAGAGGCTGGCGCCTACCAGCGGCAGCTCTCCGAGATCGAGGGAGTGGACATGGTGAGCTGGCTGCCGGGCGGCAATGCTTACATACCCGAAGCCTTCCTCACTGCCGGGGATACCTCCGATTACTACAAGGACAACAGCGCCATCATGGATGTGATCTTCACCTACGGAGATTCCGACCCCCGTACCTACGCGGCCATCGATTCCATGCGGGAGCTGCTGGGAGAAAAAGGACATTACAGCGGCCCTGCCATCGACAACAAGACCCTCGAGGAGAGTATCTCCCGCGAGATGCCGATGATCATGGCAGCCGGTGTAGTGGTCATTTTTGCTGTACTGGCCCTGACGACGACCTCCTGGTTTGAACCGGTGCTGTTCCTGCTCACTATGGGGATCTCCATTATCCTCAATATGGGAACCAACATCATCTTCGGGCGGATCTCTTTCCTCTCCCACGGCATTGCGGCGGTGATCCAGCTGGCAGTGGCGATGGATTACTCCATCTTCCTGCTGCACAGCTTCACCGCCCAGAAACAGAAGGGTCTTCCGGACGAGGAGGCCATGGCGGCAGCGCTTCACCAGGCAGTGGATTCCATTGTATCCAGTGGCATCACCACCATCGTGGGCTTTGTGGCCCTGGCGCTGATGCGCTTTACCATTGGCCGGGACCTGGGCTTTGTACTGGCCAAGGGCATTGTATGCAGCCTGGCAACCGTACTGGTTCTGATGCCGGCGCTGATCCTGCGCTTCCAGGAGCGCATCCGCAAGACCCAGCATCGTTCCTTCGTTCCCTCGATGGACGGTTTCTCCCGCAGGCTGTTCAGCTTCCGTAAGGTGCTGGCAGTGGCTGTGCTGCTGGTGATCGTTCCGGCCTTTGTGGCGCAGAATATGATCGACTTCAAATACGGTACCTCTGCCGTCGGCTGCAGCGAAGGTACCCAGAGCTATGAGGACCTTCAGCTGATGGAAGAGCGGTTCGGCAAGAGCAATATGCTGCTGGTGCTGGTGCCCCAGTCGAATCCCGCTGTGGAGCGGGCCTTTGCCGAGGAGTTGGAGGATCAGCCCTTTGTACGGTCGGTCATCTCCCTGAATGGGATGCTCCCCGAGGGGGTTCCTGAGAGCTTCCTGCCGGAGGATCTCACCAGTATGCTGCACAGCGACGGATACAGCCGCATCATCACCACCCTGCGTACCCGCAGCGAAAGCCAGTATGCCTTCGACTGCACCAATGCAGTGCGGGAGATTGCAGCCAAGTACTACGACGAAAGCTATTATGTGGGCACAACACCTGCCACACAGGATATGAAGGAGATCATCTCCGCCGATTACGGAATCGTAAACGGCATTTCGATCCTGGGTGTTGTCCTGGTGATCTATGTCACCTTCCGGTCGGGCGCTATGGCACTGACGGTGATTGTGCCCATCGAAATCGCCGTCTTTTTCAATATGGCGGTGCCCTATCTCCGGGGCGAGGAGCTCACCTTTATGGGTTATCTGATGGTGAGCAGTATGCAGCTGGGCGCTACGGTGGACTATTCGATCCTACTCACCAACAACTACCTGGAGCTGCGCAAGGAGATCACCGATAAGAAGGAGGCAGCCATCGCCGCCGTCTCCCGCAGCTGTGTTTCCATCCTCACCTCGGGCGGTGTACTGACGCTGGTGGGCTATGCCCTCTACTTTGTATCCAGTATCTCGGCCATTGGTGATATGGGCCACTTGATCGGCCGCGGCGCCATCTTCAGTCTGGTGCTGGTGCTGGGCTTCCTGCCCATGCTCCTGACCATTGTAGACAAGCAGATCTTCAAGGATCAGCAGCGGTTCGAGGCACGGGCCGAGGCCCGCAGCGAGCGCCGTCAGCAGCGCCAAGAAGCAATCGAAATGAAACGAAACAGCCGGCTACCTGCCGGAATCGAGGAGTGAACGGATTATGAAGAGCAAACTGAAGAAAGGGCTGGCTGTG
The DNA here is from genome assembly GCA_934845495.1 of uncultured bacterium. GTDB lineage: Bacteria > Bacillota > Clostridia > Oscillospirales > Ruminococcaceae > Avimicrobium. Next base: position 1,656 of record CAKWRB010000118.1, on the reverse strand, counting down.
GTACTGGCCGGAACGATCCTGGCTTCCTCGGTGACTCCTGCGCTGGCTGGGGAACCGGAAGTATCGGTGGACGAAACCGCCTACATCACCATGGACTACTATGGAAACCGCACCGACCTGAGCATTGTAAAGAGTGTGCGGCTCAACGGCTGCACCGAATTCACCGACTATGGCCGGTATGATGTGGCCTCCAACCTCTCCACTACCGACCGCCCGTCGGTATCTGATGAGGGTGTGACCTGGAGTCTGTCCGACCCTGGCAAGGACCGGTTCTACTTCGAGGTGCAGCCCCGGGATCAGTTCCTGGGCCTGCCCTGGAGCATCGATGTAAGCTATATGCTGGACGGTGTCCCCTATAAGGCCGAGGACCTGGCCGGCAAGTCCGGACTGGTGGAGATCGATGTCACCGTGACCCCCGATCCGCTGGCCGATGAGTATTACAAAAACAACTTTATCCTGGTCTGCGGCACCGGTGTGGACCTGGGCGAGACCAAGAGCTTCCGGGCCGAGGGTGCCCAGCTGCAGACGGTGGGCAGCTATCAGCTGGCGGCCTTCATGGCGTTCCCGGGCCAGGAGGAGCACTTCCACTTTGAAATCGGCAGTGACGATTTCACCTTCCCGGGATTGATCTTTGCCAGTGTGCCGGTCACCCTCAGCCAGGTGGACGACCTGTCCGAGATGGGGAAGGACAAGGATGACATCAAGGCAGCTGGCGATGCCATTGACGGCCTGCTGCGGGATACCCTGGACATCATGACCTCGATGACAGCCGGAACCGCCCAGGCAGCAGAGGGCCTGCGTGACCTGGAAAAGGCCTGGGACGAAGTGGACCAGCAGCACGATAGCATCCAGGACAGCGTGGACAGCACCCGCTATGCCATGAAGAACCTCAAGAACCACCTCTACGATCTGGCAGAGGTGATGGACGACAGCTCGATCCTGGATGGGGTAGGGGAGCTGGAGGACGCCATTGAAGGTATGCTTGGCTCGCTGGAACAGATCGGCCAGGTGCTTGAGCAGTTCCACAGAATCACTTCCGAAATCAAGGACTGCATCAAAATCATCAACGATCCCAGCTCTTCGCCGGAGCAGAAGCTGAAGGCTCAGATGAAGATGGCTGAGTTGCTCAAGGAGCTGGAAGAGCTGCTGGGCAAGCTGCAGGGAATCGATCTGGACGGCCTTTCGGTGCAGACTGACGACCTGCACAGCCTGCTCAAGGAACTGGATCAGGGCGTGACTGCCGGCAGCGTAGAGACCGAGAGCATCGATGCACTGATGGGCGCCCTGGCCGATCTGGAGGACCAGATCAACGAGGAGCTGGAGGCCAGCCAGGAGGAGCTGGAGGACATCACCACCTTTACAGAGCCGTCAGAGCGGAGCAGCCTGGAGGACATCGATTTCTCCGGCGATGTCAGCCTGATCCAGAATGAACTGGTCATGGTGATCGACAACACCGCCCGGACAGTCAGCAAGCTGGAAGTGGCCATGGGCAAGATCGATCAGGTGCTCAACGACAGCTACGACAACCTCAACAGCGGCATCCGTTCCACCCTGTCCGGAACAGCACAGCTGATGGAGAGCCTGACCGCCTCGCTGCAAAAGACCCGGAACATCAAGGCCAACGAGCAGATCATCTCCGATCTGCTGGATAAGAAC
>CAKWRB010000117.1 GCA_934845495.1 uncultured bacterium | reverse complement strand
GGCACAGTCCTCCCCGGCCAGCAGTCGGGCGGTGATGGACTGGGAGGCCTCGCGGATGTTGTGCTCGTGGCAGCTCACCAGCGGCTTTTTCAGCCCCAGATGGTTGAGCAGCTTGATGCTGACCCGGGTATCCTCGGCGGCGATAAAGTCCACCGATTCCAGGATCTCTGCCGCCCGGGGCGACAGATCCCCAAGATTTCCTATGGGGGTTCCCACTACATACAGTCTACCCATGTTTTTTCTGTTCCTCCTTGGGAAGATTGGCATACTTGCCATAGATGCGCAGCATTTCCGGGGAAAAGCCCCCTTCGCCCTCGACGATCAGCGGGGGCATCACCTGCAAAAAAGGCTTGCCGCCCTTGCGCCCCTCCAGCAGGAAGAGCCAGGGGGCGGTGTCGGGGCGCTGCTGCACCATGCGCAGGCGTTTGGGTTCTATCCCGTTTTTGCGCATGGCCTCCATCACATCGGGCAGGCGCTCGGGGCGCTGGCAGATGCAGCACCGCCCGCCGAACCGCAGCAGCCAGGCCGCCGCCCGGCAGACATCGTCGATGGTGCAGGCGGTCTCGTGCCGGGCGATCTGGTCGCTGCCCGTTTCGGACAGGATCCCCCGCCCTTCGATTTTATAGGGGGGATTGCAGGTGACTACATCAAAGCTCTGCCCCTCGGGCAGGGCGGAACGGTCGGTGAGGTCGGCCAGCACCGGCACCACCTGTCCTTCCAGGTCGTTTTCCCGGACGGTAATGGTGAGCTGGTCGATGGCCTGGGGCTGGATGTCCACCCCATAGCTCTGGCGGGGACGGGTCTCCTCAGTGCGGTACCAGGCCAGGGCCACGATCCCGCAGCCGGTACCCAGGTCGCAGGCACGGTCCTTGCGCCGGGGCGCGGCAAAATCCGAGAGCAAAAACGCATCGGTGCCAAATTTATGCTCCGGCGACACACAGAGCTTGATTCGGTCGCCCAGGGCTTCAAAGTGATAGCGGTCATTCATGGGGATAGCCTCCTCCGGCAGTGTTGGTGCGCTGTTCCTCGCCAGAAAAAAGGCCCTGCCCGGACTGCTCCGGCCCGGACGAGGCCTTTTTGTGCTTGAGAAAGCGGGATCCGTCCGGCTGATCAAAGCTGCGGACGCTTGAAATCGGGGTTGGGGGTGATGTTCACTTCGGTGATGGTCTCGCCCGGACGCATCAGCCGTGCCATCACCACAAAACGCTGCTTGTTGGTCTTGCCATAGGCGCGGGTACAGGTGGACAGGGTGAGGATCTTATCCGAGGAGTTCACATCCACTGCAAAGTCGTGCAGACTGCGCGCCTTAGCCTCGTTGATGATGTACTGCAAGCCGGAAGCGCCGGGGTCACTGGTAATGTAGTTGAAGGATTCCTCGGTGTAGAAGACTGCAAACACCTTCCAGGTCATCTCCTCCGAACCGGTGGAGTAGTGGATGTACGGTGTGCTCTTGCAGAAGTTGAGGTAGTGGAAGCTGGGCAGCTGGCCGAACATGATGTCACTGGCACGGGTGATGAACGGCGTAGCAGTGTAGTTGGTCCAGTTGTGGCCATACAGCACGGTGTTCTGGGAAATCTGGTTTCGATTTCCGAACTTGGTGTCCGAATCCGCCCAGATTACGCCGTAGTAGCTGTAATTCTTGTCATAGCCCTTGGCAGAGTAGTACAGGTTATCCGGCCCCACTACAACGGGGTAGTTGATGTTGGTGTTGGGAATCCGCAGCCAACCCACCACATCGCTGTTCTTGGCCTTCCAGGAGGCGATGTTGCCCTTGCCGCTGCTGCCCACGGTAGCAGGGTCAAAGGTGCCCCAGCTGGATGTGGGAGTCTGGGTTGTGGTCCCACCAGCCGATTCACCTGGATCGGTGACAACATTGTCCGCACTGGCAGCCAGGCGCTGGGCCACCACCGTCTCCAGACGGGCGCCGGACAGCGCCTTGACGGTGGCCGAAGTGGTGATATCCGGTGCAGCGGTGCCGCCATCTGCAATGTTGGTGCTGTCCCCTTCTGCCATTGAGGAGGAACCACGGTCGGTATCCGCATCGGCCGGGCTGATCAGATGGGCGATGCCGTAGATGCTGCCGCCCACTGCAAGCAGCAGAGCTGCGGCCAGGCCGGCTATCCGCAGGCGCGCAGCCCGCATGACCTGTTCCCGACGGCTGCGGCGATCCTTGGGGGCAGCACTCCGGCGCTGGGCGGCGCTATGCTCCGGCCGCTCCTCCGGGGTGCGGCGGCCTGCCGGATGGACTGTACGCTCTGCGACGGCACCGCTCCGGCCGGAACGGCTTCCGACAGCCCTCTGTTCCCGGCTGGTGTGCTGCTCCGCCGGGCGCTGGGCACTCCGGCGGGAATGTTCCCGTCCGGCGGCACCGCGCTCTTCCCGACGGGTCAGATCCGGGGCCTCTTCCCGCTCGGCACGGCTGGCATAGGCGGCACGGTAACGGTCATATTCACTGGAAAGTTCCCGGCGGCGCTCCGTCTCCCGGCTCTCGCCGGACGGACGGGCATTGCCCCGGGATCCACGGTTCTCTCTCTGCATGTGTTTCCCTCTCGTCTTTGGTCTCGGTGCGCCCGATTCCGGCGCAGTTTCTACTCTTTATTTTATCATACCCATCCGTTCCGTCAAGGGGCAGACCCCTCTTTTGGCGACGGCACTGGACAATTCTCGCCCTCCATGCTACAATAAAAACAAATGTTCTTGCCACATTGCCAATCAGGAGGTTCTTTTATGCTCACTTCCCACCGTTTTTCCTCGACCCTTGGCACCGTTACCCTCTACCTGGAGGACGAAGTCCTCATCGGGCTGGATCTGGCTGGGACTGCCGGCTGCGGCGGCCGGCTGATGGCCCAGCTGGCCCGGCACGGTGTGGACACCGCCGCCTTCCGTCCGGAGGCCACCCCGGCAGCACGCGCAGTGGAGGCATGGCTGGCTCGGTATGCAGCCGGCAGCCTGGAGCGGTTTGCCCTGCCTCGAAAGCTCTACGGCACCCCGTTCCAGATTGCGGTGTGGGAAGCATTGGAGGCCCTTGGCTACGATGAGGTGATCTCCTACGCCGAGCTGGCCCGGCGGGTGGGCTCCAACGGATTCCGGGCAGTGGGCACCGCCGTGGGGCACAACCCCATTCCCATCATCATTCCCTGCCACCGCATCGTGCGCCAGGACGGCGTGATCGGCCGGTTCGGCGCCGGGAACGGCACCGAGACCAAACGACAGCTGCTGCGCCTGGAAGGGCACAGCGTTTGAACAAAAATCGGCTCCCAGTCCGTCGGACCAGGGAGCCGATTTTTGCTATCCCATTTTCCGGGAGCCCTTTACTGCTTCTCCGCCTCTGCCTGTTCGAGCAGAATCAGTTCTGCTTCGGGAGCGTTCAGATACAGTTCCTCGCGCTCCTGCTGCGCCCGGATCAGGGTGTTTATCGCCTGCTCTGTGGCGCGGAACAGAGTTTCATACATCTCTTTATAATCCGGCATACCGTTCACCCCTTTGTATTTTAACCTGAAACAGATTAAAATATAATACCCTGTTTCAGGTTATGACATACTCGGGTTGGGGTGATTACTATGAACAGACTGCGTGATCTGCGCGAAGATGCCGACCTGACCCAGACCCAGGTGGCGGCGATTCTGCACATGTCCCAGACCGGCTATTCCAAATACGAAACAGGAGAAAATGACATTCCCACCCGTGTGCTGATCCAGCTGGCCCGCTTCTACCAGACCAGCACCGATTACCTGCTGGGGCTCACCGACCGCCGGGACCCCTTGTAAGGGAGGCGGCAGCTTTGGCCCGATATCCAAGAATCCGGGACCTGCGGGAAGATGCTGACCTGACCCAGGCTCAGGTGGGCGAGCGTCTGGGACTGTCCCAGCGGACCTACGCCTATTACGAAAGCGGCCAGCGCATGGTGCCGCCGGAGGTGCTCTGCGCCCTGGGAGACCTGTACGGGGTCAGTGTGGACTATCTGCTTGGCCGCACCGACTGCCGGTTGATGAACCGATAAAAAAGCCGTATGGAGAATTTCCATACGGCTTTTTTGGCATACTGCGCCCGGTCATGACCCGGCAGGCAGAACTTCCTCGATGTCCCACTCGCCGAACATCTCCTTGAGGGTCACGGTATAGCGGCGGTACTGGCTGCTGTTGTAGTTGGCCTGCTCCTCGATCTCCCACCGGGCAATGGGCTCGGTTCCCGGCCCCCAGAAGGCATTCTGCCCGCTATCGGCATACCGGACAAAGATGATCTCGGCCTCCCGGGTGTTGAAGCTCACCTCCCAGAAGTCCAGCAGCACCGGCAGGTACCAGATTGGCTGCTGCTCCGGGTAGGCGTAGACGCCGTATTCCTCATAATACCGGTATTGCTCCCGGGGAGCGGCACCCACCGGTACACTCTGGTG
>CAKWRB010000116.1:377-4417 GCA_934845495.1 uncultured bacterium | reverse complement strand
ATCTCCGGAGTGCTCAAGCCCGAAAGCGTGCAGGAGCTGGCCGAGTATCTGTTGGCCAATATGGCCTTCCTCTTCGTTCCATCCGGGGTGGCGATCCTGGACGAGTATGCCTCGATTCAGGGCAATGTGCTCCAGCTGCTCATCGTCATGGTGGTGTCGCTGGTCATCACATTTGCCGTTACCGCCTATACAGTTACCGGCGTGATCCATCTCATGGAGCGCAGAAAGAAGGAGGAGCAGGCATGATCGATATTATTCTGCACAGCGCGCTGTTTGGTCTCACCCTGACCTTTGGTGTCTATATCCTGATGTCGGCAGTTAACCAGCGCACCGGTTCGCCGCTGCTCAACCCAGTGCTGCTCACCATCCTCACCATTGTAGCGGTGCTGCTGGTGTTCGATATCCCGCTCCAGGACTACCTGGGCGGAGCCGACATCATCACCATGATGCTCACCCCTACAACGGCGCTGCTGGCCTACTCCATCTACAAGCAGCTGCCCCTGCTGAAGAAGTACTTCCTGCCCATTGTACTGGGCTGTCTGGCAGGGTCTGCCGCCTCGATGACCAGTGTCTATCTGTTCTGCCGTCTGTTGGGGATCAGTGATACTCTGACCTTTACCATGCTGCCTAAATCGGTTACCACACCCATTGCCATGGAACTGAGCACCCAGCTGGGCGGAATTCCCTCGGTCACTGTGGCTGCGGTGGTGCTCACCGGTATCTTCGGCAACATTCTGGCTCCCATCCTCATCAAGGTGCTGCGGATCAAGAACCGCATCGCCGCCGGAGTGTGCATTGGCTGCAGCAGCCATGCAGGCGGTACCTCCAAGGCTATGGAGATCGGCGATGTGGAGGGCGCCATGAGTGGTGTTTCTATCGGCATTGCCGGAATCATCACCGTGGTGCTGACCATGTTCATTCCCCGCTGACAGAATCAAAAAAGCCCCTGGACTCCAGAAAGCAAATGGAGGTCCAGGGGCTTTTTGATTATTTTTTCAGAAGTACAATGGTGATTCCACTGTTGCCTCGGGCATAGTCGGGGTCACGGGTCAGTTCCCAGTTCTTTGTTAGAGCCTGTCTGCACAGCTCCGAGAAGGGCCCGAACTCTTCGCCGGGGATAAATCCAAGGATCTTCCCCTCCACCTGCAGTTGCTGCAGAGCGGAGCGGGTATCCCGGCGGATGCTGCCGCCCACCCCGTGGGAGCCATATCCGTGGATCAGTTTGACCTCACGGTCGCCGGAGCGACGGGCATTTTCCAGGCCACTGAGCAACAGCCGCCGGGCAGTGAGGCGGTCCGGGCGCCCCTGTTCCAGATTGAGGATCCGCATGGCAGTCACCTCACAGTGCTGCAAAGGCTGCAAAGATGCCCATCAGCACACCGGAGACAGCAGCCGGCACCCAGACAGTGCCCAGGATTAGGCGAAGCAGCTGTGCAAGCAACAGATCCACGATCAGGGCACCGGCCAGCAGGATCACCGTATAAAACCCGGTAAAACCGTAGGCCGGAATGGACAGGAAGCCCAGCGCCGCATAGGGCAGGAAAGGAAGGATCCCCAGGCAGAGGCGCATCGGGAGCCGGTGTTTGCACTGGTCCAGCAGCATGGCGTCGTAGAGCCAGCCGGCGGTGCCCAGGGCGGCAGCGATGCCGCACAGCAGAAAGACCGGCAGCTTTCCGGCGGAAAAGTGCAGGGTGTAAAGGCCGCTCTGATGGAGCATCAGCACCAGGAGCAGTACAGCAGTCAGAGCGCCTAGCCCGATGAGTGATCGCTGAAGGCTGGGTTTTATCGGGGAAAAGGCGAGCGAACCGGTGACCCCTGGCATCTTCCGCAGGCGGATCAGCAGCAGGGAGACAAGTCCCAGGCAGCCAAAGTATCCGCAGAACAGGGCGGGAATGGAGGTGAGGCCGGGCAGAGGCAGCAGGAGCAGCGCCAGGGCAGGAAGGACCAGCAAAACCAGGGCTGGCAGCCAGCTCAGGGCCTTGAACAGTGAGTACCGTGCCGGTGCAGTCACCTCCAGCGGCAGCAGGGAGTAGCCCACATCCAGCAGTTCCTCCGAGAGCAGGCGGTAGAGCGCTGTCAGCAGCAGGAGGAGACCGCCGATGCCCAGTACCCAGCTGGCCGGGCGCAGCAGGCTGCTGCTTCCCGGGCCACCCATCCGGATCCCGGCGGAGTCATCGTACCAGTCCGAGATGGCGCGCAGGGTATCGTCCGAAAAGGTCTGGTAGGCATCCAGCGAGGCGGACACGATCCGCAGCCGGAAGTTGCCGCTCTGGGAGGTGTAGGAGAGCCCGTTGGGGGCAATTTTTTCGCCGGAAAGGCGGTTGTAGATCTCCGCCAGCCGCTGGGAGGTGGGGGCCTGGTCGCTGGAGGTGCCCAGCAGCATCACCGGTGTCCGGATGGAGAGCCTCTCCGGCTCGTAACTGCCAACCGGGGAAAGGATCACCGTGCTGGCAAAGCGATCGGATTTTTCCAACAGGGGCAGGGCGTTTTCCCAGCTCCTTCCGTAGGTGAACAGCAGGATATCCGATTCCGATCGGTCGGCAAACTGGCGGACTGGTTCCAGGTCGTCGGTCTGGCGCAGGATATGGGTGGTGCCGCCGCTGTACCGGGCCATCTGCACCAGTGGGGAGAGCCGGTTCATCGGCACCGATTCATCGGCCAGGATCACCAGGGTATAGGCATCATCGCCCGAACTGGTGAGGACGGGGGTGTCGGTTCCGGGCAGAAAACCGGAGCGCACCGGCGGTTTCAGCATGGCGCCCAGCCCCACTGAAAGCGCCAGACAGATTCCTGCCAGGACCAACAGAGGGCTGCAAATGGATTTCTTCATCAGCATTACACTCCTGTGAGCTTGTTTTTAAGAACTTTTATTCTTATTATATCACAGTTCCGGGGCCATTCTGTTGCGGCAATATGAATAAGCGCTGTGCGCTGTGAAAAGTTTTGTTTGACAAGGCCTGGAACAGGCGATATGATTGACCTGAGACTGCGCCGCATCCCCGGTATCAGAGGAGAGCGGCAGCAAATGGAGGAACAGAATATGGTATTGGCAGTAGACATTGGAAACACAAACATTGTACTGGGTGTTTTTGACCGGGATGAACTGGTCTTTACCGCCCGGGTATCCACCGATAAAAACCGGACGGCTGACGAGTACTCGGTGCTGATCCACGGCATCTTTGAAATCAATGGGTTTGACCTGTCCCGGTTTGACGGGATCATCCTGTCGTCGGTTGTGCCACAGCTCAATTCTGTGGTTGCCTACGCACTCAGCCGGTTCACCTCGGTGCGCATCCGCACAGTAGGCCCCGGACTCCGCACCGGTTTCCGGATTCTGGCAGATGATCCCACGGAACTGGGCTCGGATATGGTCTGCAATGCAGCAGGAGCCCTCAGTGAATTTGAAGGTCCGCTCACCATTGTGGACTTTGGCACAGCTACTACCTTTACTGTGGTCAATGCTGACTCGGATATCTGCGGCGTTGTCATTGCGCCGGGAATGCGCATCTCGGCCGAAGCCCTGACCGGCGGCACCGCACAGCTTCCGCACATTCCGCTGGATGGGGAGGTCAAGGTCTTTGGACGCAACACGATCGAGTGCATGCGGGCAGGTATCGTGGGCGGCACCGCTGCCATGGTTGATGGTATGCTGGTCCGCATCGAGGAGGAGCTGGGTACACCGGTCAAGCTGATCGTGACCGGGGGAGTATCTGAGCTGCTTGTACCGCAGATTCGCCATGAACTGGTACATCGGCCAAACCTGCTGGTGCATGGTCTGTACAGCCTTTATAAGCGCAACACTCGTACAGAACGGTAACACTTACCTAGTTTTTTGAAATTTATAGAGTGCTAATCCTGCAAATAACTGAATGAGTGGGATCATGACACGGAGAATAATCGTGCCAATTTTATGGATGGATTTTGAGCATTTTCGGCGCTTTGTATTTATATGAGATACATATGTGTACGAAATTTGAACATTTCTGGGCGAGATTACTGGTTTCTGTTTGTGGATAACTGATAAATTCATTTTTGTGACA
>CAKWRB010000116.1:0-367 GCA_934845495.1 uncultured bacterium | reverse complement strand
TTCACATTTTCTCTTGCAAAAGTGCCCTGGATGGTCTATAATCAATTTTAACATTTCGCCACAGTAAAAATTCATAAAATACGGCGGAAAATATTTTAAGGAGATGAATAAAATGTCGCTAAGCGCAATCATGAATAGCACCACCTTGTACATTGCAGTTATCGTCGGTCTGCTGCTGATCTTCCTGCTTTGTGCTGTGATGCTGAAAATGGCCTGGGGCAGATGTATTGAGTTGGGTATTTCCCGGGAAAAGGTAAAGGATGTCATCAAGTCATCCGTCATCTTCTCGATTGTTCCGTCGCTTTCCATTGTAATTGTCCTGTTCTCCCTGGCCGCCGTACTGGGTGTGCCGTGGCCTTGGTTCCGT
>CAKWRB010000115.1:2656-4432 GCA_934845495.1 uncultured bacterium | reverse complement strand
CTCGCGGGGAGCGTGGATTGAAATCGCCATACAATCAATGTACAGGAGGGCATCGTAAGTCGCTCCCCTCGCGGGGAGCGTGGATTGAAATACCCGCACCGAACAGGGCACTGACGTGGAGGACGGGTCGCTCCCCTCGCGGGGAGCGTGGATTGAAATGGAGCATATCCTCTTTGTCGATCAGCTGGATTCCGTCGATCCCCTCGCGGGGAGCGCGGATTGAAATCCGTTGTAAGCGTTGTTGTTGTTCAGCGTGCCGTGTCGCTCCTCTCACGGAAAAGTGGATTAAAACAAGTCCATATTCCTGGTTCTGATTAACAGCACCGGATACACTCATAGACACATCAGTTTATGAGGCATATCCGATGCTGTTTCTCTTATCTCCTTTAAAATAAAAACAGCCACAGAAATCTGCGGCTTTAAGTTACTGTGTGATTGTATTACAGTGGATGCAAATCGGTTTTGGGAGCCGTACAGCAGCCCAGGGTTTCGCCTTCGCCGTACCTGCCGTGGAAATCCGATCCCCCAGTGCAGGGCAGCTGATATTCCTCTGCCAGCTTCAGACAGTGGTCAACAAGTTCTGTGCTGTGCTTGGGATGCCAGACTTCGATGCCCCAGAGTCCCGCTTCAACCAACTCCGGGAGCATTCCGAAGTTTCCGTACTGGCCGGGGTGGGCAAGAACTGCTTTTCCGCCTGTCCGAACTGCACAGCGGACTGCCTCCACAGGATCTATGGCAAGTTCAAAATCGATCATGCTCTGGGGCCTGGGCTGAATCACAGTTTCGATATTATCCGAGTGGATGTCGATGAATCCCGGAAGGAGATACCCGCCTTCCCCATCGACGATCTGTGCCTCCGGATACCGGTCTGTCAGGTCCTGGTCGGTGACCTCCTGGATACGGCAGCCCTGCACCAGCACACACGCATGGTCCAGAACACGGTCCGGCAGCACCGCATTGACATTTTTCAGCAGAATCTTATGCATAGATTTCCTCCTTAGAGCAGTGAGCTGACCAGTGTCTGGGTGTAGACATGCAGCGGGTCTTCCAGGATCTGATCGGTCAGGCCCTCTTCCACAACTTGTCCGCCCAGCATCACCATGGTGCGGTCGCTCATCATCCGGATCACCGCCAGGTCATGGCTGACCACCATCGATGTGTTTTCCCTCCACAACGGGGGTTCGGTTATCCATTTCCATATTATTCCTTCTGCGCATCACTGGCTGCACTCTGCTTCGCCGCCTGAGCAGCACGGCGCTTGGCGCAGTAACCGGTATCCGAACACTGGCAGAAATGTTCGCCGGTCTGTGCATCATAGATTTCATCAAAGTATACATTCTCAGCCTCGCAAAGGCGGCAGTTTTTCCATGGTGATGTCACAGGGTTCCGAATCGTCCGGTTCCATGGCGGCGATCAGGCCCTCCTCCCGCAGCAGATCGAGAACACGGGGTGCGGTATCGGACAGGACCTGCGGTTCCTCGGACTGGACGATCTGCTCTTCAAACTGTCTGCAGCGCTCCTGCAGTTCCTGCTCTGTCTCCTCCGCCAGATCAAAATCAAGCAGTCGGTGAACATAGCCATAGATCGGCCCCAGCAGCTGTCCGCCGGGAATATCCTTGAATGCCGAGCTGATCCGGCGGCGGATGTGCATCCGGCCACCCGAAACGACCCGGGAGACATGGGTCCGGATCAGGGTGCTGCGATAGGCGCGCAGCAGGAACACTGCCTCCTCCGGGCTGCCCTCGCACTGCTTCAGTGCCAGTGCTGCATATTCCG
>CAKWRB010000115.1:0-2646 GCA_934845495.1 uncultured bacterium | reverse complement strand
GCCTCGGACATGATCCGGTCGATCAGCAGACCCATCCGGTCACGAATTGCCTCCAGCTCCACTGGGCAGTCCCGACCGAGCGGTATTCCCGCAGCAGCTCCACCGAGGCCTCAATGGCCTCCTGGCCTCCTGGCCGCCTGTTACTGCTACATATCCCATGCTGTCCCCTCCTCTGCAAGAATTTTTCTGGGCAGTCCCATCACTTCCCCTTCGGGGGGTGAAGAAGAACAGATCGACCCCACACGGGAATTCAAAGCCGATTTTCTGCCGCTCCAGGATCCAGCGTCTGCCGCACTCCGGCAGGTGGACTGTGATCGCTCCATCGATGCCAGGCCCCTTCAGGGTCAGTGCCTTCCCCCCGGTAAACGAGGGAAGCAGGACAAGGAGTGTGGCGCTCTTATGCGGTTCTGCCAGTGTGCCCGGCTTGACCTGCTGCAGGACACCGGGGATGTCCACTGCCCCATCCATCCGGGGATAGAACAGGTAATCCGCCTGAGAAAGCGAGGCAAGCTGACCGTAGGTCTGCTCATGCAGCTCCTCAGCCAAAGCCGGATTCCCTTCTACATAAAAGCTCCTGAAGTGGTCCAGCAGGGTGAGTGCGGCAGCAGTCAGGGCCGGCTGCCCGGTCGGGATCTTGGTAGCGCTTCCGGCAAAATGGAATACCTTTCCCGGCTGTGCCAGGGCATTCATCATCGCTTTGAAAACCTTCTGGCAGTCAAATGCATTGTCAAATTGATTGCCTGTAATCATAGATACAGCCTTTCCTCCATCGCAGTTACTCGTCAGTATCCAGGGTGTTGAACTGCACACGGGAAGCCGCATGCCGGCGCATTTCCTGCTGTGCAGCCCCTTCGATCTGCTGTTCTGCCTCGCTCAGGGCCTGGTGTACCGGTTCCCATTCCGGCAGGCTGCTGCGCCGCAGGGCATCCAGTGCCGCAGCACACAGGGCCCGATCCAGATCATCGCCGACCAGCAGCGCAAATCCCTTGCTGCCTGCCAGCTGGACCATAATCTCACTGGCGAGCAGTTCACCCAGGTAAAAGCGGTCACCTGCCGCCGTTTCACGCATCTGGACCATCACCAATGTGGTTTCCGGATTGCGGAGTACCTGCATCTCATATTTTCCCATGATTGGGTGTACCAGATCACAGATCAGTTTTCTGGGACACTTCCCAATGATTCTTGAAAATCTGCTTGCATTCATCTTTGCAGCTCCTTATCGATTTGTTACATATTCCCCTTTTGCTCCTTGATCACTGTAAAGCCCAGCTCCATGGCATAGGTAAACAGCAGCACCAGCGCAATCGCCACAATGGCCTGTCCGTATGCATAACGGTTCATGCAGTTGGAGATGACATAGCCGATACCACCTGCACCCACCGTTCCAAGGACTGCCGAGGATTCAAAATTCTTTTCAAAGCTGATGGAAGTCCAGGCCAGGATGCCAGTGACCGCGGAGGGAAGCACTGCGGCAAAGAAGATCTTGACCCGACCTGCCCCGATGGCGCTCAGGGCCTCCAGTGTATCGGGCGAAACCTCCTCAAAGCGCTGTGCAAAGCTCTTGGCAAAGAACGAGGTACTGAAGATGGAGATGCCGATGATGCCGGCCGCAGGGCCAAATCCCACGCAGACCAGGCTCAGCAGCACCCAGATGATTGACGGAATGGCCCGGAGAAAGGTCATAACGGCGGAAAGCACCGAGGAGATCCAGCGGGCCGGGGTAAGGTTCCGGGCCTGGAGCACTGCCAGGATCATTCCCAGGAACAGACTGTAAATGGTGGAGAGGATTGCCACTGCAATGGACTCAAACAGCGCGGTCAGGGTGATGCCAAACTGGCTGAAATCCAGGTGCAGCAGTTTGGAGAATGCCGTGGGGATCTTGGAGATGCCTTCGCCGACCTGTGCCCAGTCGATTTCCATGATCCACATCGAGGCAAGCCCCAGGATCACAAAACAAACCAGGAAAATCTGCACCAGACGGTCACGCTTTGGATCCTTGACCCGGATGCGCCCATGGCGGTCCCGAAGCGGCCCTTTGCAGTGCTGCTCCCGGTTTTCATGGTGTTCCCTCTGATACGGGACATGTGCGGAAGCTGTGATCTCTATCATGCCAGAACCTTGGCTCGATCCTGTACGATCTTTCATCAGATCGCACCCTGCTCTGCGATCTGGACGAGTACCGTCCCGGGCCGTTTGTCAACACCATGGGGCGGATGTACGGCTCCACGCGCTTTATGGCGCCGGAGGAATTCGCCTTGGGGGAAATGATCGACCGGCAAACAATGGTATACACCATGGGTGCCACCGGATTTGCTCTTCTGGCCCGGGAAGGCAGCCGGGACCGTGCCGATTGGCCCCTCTCCGCCCGTTCCTGCGATTGCCTTTGCCGGGCTGTCTCGGATAAACGGCAGAACCGTTACAGCAGCCCAGCGGAACTGCTGGCGAGCTTTGTGGAGGCACTGTGAGTTTTCCGTCTCCTTTCCCTTGTGCAGAATGGGTAAAATAAAGCCCGTTGCTTCGGCAATCACTCCAAAAATACGGAACCCTGCTCCTGTTCATTGACATTAAACAAAATTTGGTATAAGTTAACATATAGAGCAGTAACCGACTGGCCTGTTCGAGCGGTGTCCATGCCGGATGATGGAG
>CAKWRB010000114.1:1220-4441 GCA_934845495.1 uncultured bacterium | reverse complement strand
TGGACCCGTCGCTGTTTGATCCCATCTTTGAGGGCATGGTGTCAGCGTCCCTGACCGGTACCGCGGCCTCCTACTTTGGCAACTATCCGGTGGATGTGGCCTCCAAGACCGGTACCCCCGAAACAGCGGACCTGCCCAACTCCACCTTTATCTGCTTTGCCCCGGCTGATGATCCCCAGATCGCCATCAGCGTGGTGATCGAGCAGGGCTGGCATGGCTACACCGGTGCGCCGGTGGCCCGGGATATCCTGGATGCCTACTTCTCCTCCGATGTCACCGCTCAGGAGCCGCAGCAGTCGGGCAGTCTGCTGCCCTGATGAAAAGGATTGACAGACAGAGGAAAAGGTTGTAAAATAGCAGACAGCTTTTTTGTGTATGTATATAGCTGAGCCCTGTCCGCTCCTCCTCTTTGCAGGGGGAGGCAAGGGTTTGGTGCTTTTGGATAGTCCGGCAGATTTCTTCCTGGGGAAAGCGCCGGATTTGTCTTTTATTTGGAAAAATCTATTGTGTATTGCTTTTTTCTGTGATAAAATAAACTATGAGATAAAATCCCCCAAACTACAAAAGTGTATTTACGGGGGAAGTAATTGACAGGAGGCTGAGAGAAGATGAACATCGCCCTGATGGCTCATGATTCCAAAAAAGAACTGATGGTACAGTTCTGTATTGCATACAGCGGCATTCTTTCTCATCACAACCTCTGCGCCACCGGTACTACCGGAAAGATGGTGTCTGAGGCCACCGGCCTGGAGATCTTCCGGTTCCTGAGCGGCACCTATGGCGGCGATCAGCAGATCGCTTCCCGGATTGCCTGTAATGAGATCGACCTGCTGCTTTTCTTCCGGGACCCCATTACCCCGCGTCCCGCCGAAAAGAGTGGAGCGGACCTGCTTCGCCTGTGCGATGTCCACAATATTCCTGTGGCCACTAACATCGCCACAGCCGAAGCGTTGATCCATGCCCTGGAGCGCGGCGACCTGGACTGGCGTGATATCGTCAACCCCAGCAGGTGAGCTTCCTCAGCGGACAATCTCCGCTGAGGGCCCTACACAGGCATGGCAGGATCTGATCGACTGAATATCAAAAGGCGTTAACATGGGAGCAGTATTTCCGGGCTCCGCACCAGAGAAGGACCGCCGCGGCTGAAAGCGGTCTGCGAACTGACCCGGAAAGAAGGACACCCAATCAGCCGGCAGGCGCGTCCCAGGACGAAGTCCGCCCGATTTCCCCGCGTTAAGGGGGTTCTTGAGTGGAGCAGGCAGCGCATTTTGCAGCCGGCTCAACAAGGGTGGCACCACGGAATTTTCTCCGTCCCTTGCGTTTTCCGGCAGAACCGGAAAGGGCAGGGGGCGGAGTTTTTTCATACCAAAACCTACGAATAAAACCATGAGGAAGGGAAGTCGGGATTACTATGGCACTGATTACCAAGGCGCCCCGGGGAACACAGGATTTTACCCCCGAGAAGAGCGCCCGGATGCGGTATATTGAAGATACACTGATGCGCATCGCCGGTCTGCACGGCTTTGGCGAGATCCGCACCCCCACCTTCGAGCACACCGAACTGTTTGTCCGTTCGGTGGGCGATACCACCGATGTGGTCCAGAAGGAAATGTACACCTTTGAGGATAAGAAGGGGCGTTCCATCACCCTGAAGCCGGAGGGAACCGCCGGTGCAGTACGCGCCGCTCTGGAGCGGGGCCTGATGGCAGAAGCCCTGCCGCTGAAGCTCAGCTACATCACCCCCTGCTTCCGGTACGAGAAGGCCCAGGCCGGACGCTACCGGGAATTCCACCAGTTCGGCGTGGAGCTGCTGGGCGCCCAGAGCTCGGCTGCCGATGCTGAGGTCATCGGCCTGGTGCAGGAGGCGCTGGACACCCTGGGTGTGGAGGAGATCCGTCTCTTCATCAACTCCATCGGCTGTCCCAACTGCCGCCCCAAATTCCAGCAGGCGCTGAAGGACTACTATGCCTCCCACTACGAGGAGCTTTGCCCCACCTGCCAGGATCGCCTGGAGCGCAACCCCCTGCGTATCCTGGACTGCAAGGAGGAACACTGCCACGAGCTGGCAGAACACGCTCCCATCGTCCTGGATTACCTCTGCGATGAGTGCCGGGAGCACTTCGAGGAGCTCAAGGAGCGTCTCGGTGCCATGGGCATCGAATTTGAGGTGGATCCCACCATCGTCCGGGGCCTGGACTACTACACCAAGACAGTGTTCGAGTTCAAGACCGAGACCATCGGCGCACAGGGTACCGTTTGCGGCGGTGGCCGGTACGATGGCCTGGTGGAGCTGATGGGCGGCCAGAAGCAGCCGGCAGTGGGCTTTGCCATCGGCCTGGAGCGTCTGGAGCTGGTGATGGCGGCCTGCAATGCCCCCATGCCGGAAGAGCCCCGGTGCGACATCGCCCTGATCCCGCTGGGCACAGCGGCTTCGGTGCGGTGCAGTGCCATGGCAGCGGGCCTGCGCGCAGACGGCTTCTATGCCGAGACCGACCTGATGAACCGCAGCCTCAAGGCACAGCTCAAGTATGCCAACAAGATCGGCGCCCGGTTCACCATGGTCATCGGTGAGAGCGAGCTGGAGGCAGGCAAGGCCCGGCTCAAGGATATGGACTCCGGCGAGGAGCAGGAAGTGGCCTTCGACCGCCTGGCCGATGTGCTGATGGAGCAGGAGGCAGTCCGGCTCTATGGCCAAATCGCCGATGCTCAGTTCAGCCTGGAAGACCTCTCCAGCGTGCTGGGGCAGGAGTAAGCAGACCCAAATGCCGGCAGGTTTTTCCTGCCGGAACAGATAGAAGGAGTGAAAACAACTATGGCAGATACAATGCAGGACCTCAAGCGCACCCACTACTGCGGTGATGTGATCGAGGCCGCCATTGGCAGTGAAGTGGTTGTGTCCGGCTGGGTACAGCGGGCACGCAATCTGGGAAACTTGATCTTTATCGACCTGCGGGACCGCAGCGGTGTGGTTCAGCTGGCCTTTGGTGATAAGACCGACCGGGAAGTTTTTGAAAAGGCAGCCGGTGTCCGGGGCGAATATGTCCTGATGGCCAAGGGCATCCTGCGCCGCCGTGAATCGGTGAACCAGGAGATCAAGGCCGGTGAAGTGGAGATCGAAGTGACCGACCTGCGGGTTCTGGCCAAGAGCGAGACCCCTCCCTTTGAGATCGTGGACAACACCAATGTCAAGGAAGAGCTGCGCCTGAAGTACCGGTATCTGG
>CAKWRB010000114.1:0-1210 GCA_934845495.1 uncultured bacterium | reverse complement strand
CCGCGGCCCGATGCAGCAGGCCCTGATGGCCCGTCACCGCATCGTCAAAATCGCCCGGGACTACTTTGACAAGAACGGCTTTGTGGAGATCGAAACCCCCGTGCTGATCAAGTCCACCCCCGAAGGCGCCCGGGACTACCTGGTGCCCTCCCGTGTACACCCCGGCGAGTTCTACGCTCTGCCCCAGTCGCCCCAGCTGTACAAGCAGCTGCTGATGCTGTCGGGTTACGACCGCTATATGCAGGTGGCCCGCTGCTTCCGCGATGAGGACCTCCGTGCAGACCGCCAGCCCGAATTCACCCAGATCGACATCGAGATGTCCTTTGTGGATGAAGAAGATGTGATGACCATGAACGAGGGCTTCATCAAGAAGGTATTCCACGAAGTGCTGGGCGTCGAGGTACAGACCCCCTTCCGCCGGATGCCCTACAATGAGGCCATGAGCCGCTACGGTGTGGACAAGCCGGATACCCGCTTTGGCCTGGAGCTGTGCGACCTCACCGACCTGGTGAAGAACACCGAGTTCAAGGTATTTGCCGGCGCCACTGCCGAGGGTTACAGCGTCCGTGGTATCAATGTCAAGGGCGCTGCCGCCACCCTGACCCGCAAGGAGATCGACAAGCTCACCGACTTTGTCAAGACCTACCGCGCCAAGGGCCTGGCCTTCACCCGCTTCACCGCTGACGGTGTTTCCTCCTCCTTTGAAAAGTTCCTCTCCGAGGACGAGGTAAAGGCCATCCACGAGCGGATGGGCGCCGAGGACGGCGATGTGCTGCTCATCGTGGCCGACAAGAACAAGGTGGTATTCGATAGCCTGGGCGCTCTGCGCAACCACCTGGCCAAGATGCTGCACCTCTACGAGGAAGGCACCTTCGACTTCCTGTGGGTGACCGACTTCCCGCTGTTTGAATACGATGAGGACGAGAACCGCTGGGTGGCTATGCACCATCCCTTCACCTCACCCAAGCTCACCGATGTGGACAAGCTGCTCACCGATCCTGGCCACACCTATGCCCGCGCCTACGACATCGTGCTCAACGGTGTGGAGCTGGGCGGCGGTTCGATCCGAATCAGCGACCCGGACATCCAGCAGAAGATGTTCGAGGCCATTGGCCTCACCGATGAGCAGGCAGCGGAGCGCTTCGGCTTCCTGCTGAACGCCTTCAAGTATGGCGTTCCTCCTCACGGCGGTATGGCTTACGGTCTGGAC
>CAKWRB010000113.1 GCA_934845495.1 uncultured bacterium | reverse complement strand
ATCAACACCAGCGTCAATACCGCCGAGCACATCCGCACCCAGCTCCGGGAAGGCAAGAACCTGGATTATGCAGTCAACCACGGGTTCAAGCGCACCTACGCCACCCTGTTTGACGGGCATACCACCCTGGTCTTTCTTCTGATCCTGGGACTGATCGTGCTGAGCGGTTTCCTCAACGATCTCTCCTGGCTGACGCCTGCCCAGACCCTGGCAGCTCTTCTCCGGGGCCAACAGACGGTGGCAGCCCAGTCGCTGCACTCCTTCCTGTATGCTGTACTGGCAGGAATTGCAGCAAACTATATTTCCTGCAACTGGATTGCCCACTCGATGATGCGTTCCCTGACCAAATATCCGGCACTGCGTGATCCGGTGCTGTACGGAGGTGTCCGCCATGATTGACCTGATCCAAAAGCGCCGGAAGATTCTGGCATTCACCGGAGTGTCAGCCTTGATCCTGGGGCTGATCCTGCTGCTTCTCCCCCCTGATATCTCCCCCTCCCTGCAGGGCGGCGCCGGGATGGAATACCGCATCCACGCTGTCTTTCAGGATAAAGAGGAACAACAGCTCGCCGAGGCTTCTCTGATCCAAACAGCTTCGGACACACTGGAACGATCGGTCAGCGGCAGCCTGATGCCCTCCTCGAACCAGGAGGACCTGTGGCTGCTTCAGCTCCGGGTTGGCCCTGACGAGAAGGTGAACTATGCCGAATTCCAGCAGCTGAGTTATACGCTGATCAACAGCTTCCCTGGCTGGACCTTCCAGACCTCCGCCGGGATCTCCCAAAGCCGAGGAGCCGCTGTGCGCTCCACCACCAACTGCCTGCTGTGCCTGGTAGTGCTGCTGGGGATCGCCGCCCTCTATCTGCTGCTGCGGTGCCGGCGGCTTCAGAGCCTGCCTGCTGCAGCAGCCGGACTGCTGGGGATCCTGTTCAGCCTGCTGGGAATGACCGCCTTTTCTTCCCTGACCGGCATGGTGCTGGATTTCAGTACCATACTGGCTGCGCTGGCCCTGACTGTTTTTGCCGTCTATGACATCACTGCGATTTTTGCTGCAATGGAGCAGCACCCGGCTGAAACCCCGGAGGGCTGGGCCAATGCCCTGCGCACTGCCCAGGCCGAGCGGGCCAGAGGCCTGATCGTTAACACGCTGATGGTCTGCGTGATGCTGATGAGCGTCACCATTGGAGCATACCACAGTGATATGTCTGCTCTGACCGCCTTCTCCTTCCCCCTCACTGCCGGACTGGTGTTCGCGCTCTATGCCGGGTTGGTGCTGGTGCCCCTGCTCTGGCACGAGTTCCGGTTTGGGTGGGAAAGACAGGAGGAAAGCAAATCCTGATCCATCAAAAACAGACCCCCAGCAAGGGTCTGTTTTTTTGTCTCTGCTTTGGTCAGTTTGCTGAAAACACTGCCCATATCAGGAGATTCCAGAGGGGGAGTTTACAGTGTTCTGCATCTCTTTGTAATGATTATTTCAATTTGTATCTGCCATTCATGGGATATAGCTGATTTCAAAACCGCGAAAAAATGTTTATGAAATCAGATTTTCTCAGGTATTATTTGAACTTAAAATTATTTTCAGGAATACCATTTCAAGATTCTTAAATACTTTAAGTTTTCGCACATTTTGCACAATCATTTTTAACTTTAGCGATGTAAATCGTGCGCAGGTACAAAATGTTACCAGAGTGTGAAAAAAGATAGTGACAAAGTCACACTTTAGTGATATAGTGTAAGAAAATATTTTTCAAAGGAGGTTATGAGATGGAAAACTTGTGGACACCACTTTTCTCCCTCACTGTATTTCTGATTGTATTTGCAGTGGGAGACGCAGTCTCATACAAAACCAAAGGCCTGATATCTGGAGTAATTATTGCAGCAATCGTGTATATTGCAGGATATTGGACCGGTATCATCCCCACAAGCTCGATCGCATCCACCGGGCTGCCCACCATGCTGACAGCGTTCATGATTCCGCTGCTGCTGGTTAACCTCGGTACATCGATCAGCATTTCCCAGTTGCTTGCGGAATGGAAGACTGTGGCCATCGCTCTAATCGGACTGGTTGGCCTGGCACTGATTTCCTTTACCCTGAGCAGCATGCTGTTCACAAGAGAGTACGCTCTCAGCGCCTCCTCCCCCATCGCCGGCGGTACCATCGCTGCGATCATCACCAACGAGGCAGCCGTAGCAGCCGGTAAGCCGGAATTCGGTGCCTTCGCCATGCTGGTTGTATCCTTCCAGATGTTCATCGGTATGCCTGTCTCCTCCTTCATGCTCAAAAAGGAGGCCGAGCGTCTGCTCTCCAACAAGCAGCTGCTTGCAGTGGGTGCCACCGATGCACCCGTAGCAACCGGCAAGAAGAAGTTCAGCCTCCGTGTGATGGGCGACGGCCCGGTTCAGTACCAGACCACAGCCATCATCACTATGCGCGTGGCCATCATCGCAGTGATTGCCTACTTCATCTCCAATCTGACTGTGATCCCGGGTTCCAATCCCACCAACTATATCCTGAACCCCAATGTAGCATACCTGCTGTTCGGTATCATCTTCGGTGAGATGGGCTTCCTGGTGAAGAACGGCCTCCAGAAGGCCGGCATATACGGTTTCACCATGCTGTGCCTCTATTCGCTGACCCCCAACAGCTTCACCTCTGTTACCCCGCAGGCTCTGCTGGATATGGCTCTGCCGCTGGTGGGCACCCTGATCCTGGGCGCCATTGGTATCGCAATCTTCTCGGTTATTGCTGGTAAGTTCCTGGGCTACTCAGTTTACATGTCCACCGCCATTGGCATGTGTGCCCTGATGGGTTACCCCGGCACCCAGATCGTAACCGACGATGTAGTCAATGCCCTGAGTGCATCCTCGGAAGAGAAGGCAGCTGTTTCCAACGTGCTGCTTCCCAGAATGCTGGTAGGCGGTTTCACCACCGTTTCCATTGCCTCGGTTGTATTTGCCGGCATCATCACCCCTCTTATCTTCTAAGAGAGAACACATCAAAGCATTCAGGGAAACTGCAGGATTGCAGTTTCCCTGTTTTGAAAAAGGAGAATGATTTTCATGAAAAAAGTACTGAAATGCGGACAGCTCTTCGATGCCAACTGCGGAACCGTTCTGCAGGATATGGCTGTTGTGATCGAGGAAAACCGGATCACCGAAGTGACCCCTGCAGCCGGAGTATGCTGCAAGGATGCAGAGGTCATCGACCTTTCGGATAAGTTTGTTATGCCCGGTTTGATTGATGCCCATGTACACATCAATATGAACGGGGAAGCCTCGATGCAATATGCGGTCACCAGTGACGCCACTGCTGCCATCAACTCGATGATCTATGCTCAGCGGGATCTTATGGCCGGTTTCACCACCCTGCGGGATGAAGGTGCCCAGGGCTATTCCGATGTAGCTGTGCGTGACGCCATCAATGCGGGTAAAATCTCTGGCCCCCGAATCTCCTGCTCCGGTGAAGCCATCGGCGGCACCGGCGGTCATGCCGACTCTCACTTCCTGCCAAGTGTAACTGGCAAGCATGCCTTTGGTCAGATCATCGACGGCCCGGATGCCGGACGCAAAGCTGCCCGCACTGCTTTCAAATATGGGGCCGATCAGATCAAAATTATGGCAACCGGCGGTGTAATGTCCTACGGTGACGAGCCTGGTGCCCCGGAACTGACCTATGAGGAAATGAAAGCCATCATCGATGTAGCAGCCTCCAAGGATAAGATTACCTCAGCTCACGCCCATGGTGCAGAGGGTATCAAAATCGCCATCCGCGCCGGCATCACCTCCATTGAACATGGTATGCTCATGGATGATGAGTGCATTGATATGATGGCTGAGCATGGAACCTACCTGATCCCCACCATCATTGCCGCACACAATATCGTTGTCAACGGTGTTGCCTCCGGCATTCCGGCCTGGGCAGTGGAAAAGGCAGAGCGTTGCCTGGAAAACCACTATGTAAACCTGAAGAAGTGCATGGATAAGGGAGTCAAGATCGGATTTGGTACCGATACCGGCACCCCCTTCAACCGACACGGTGAACAGGCCTTTGAATTTGAGTTGATGAAAAAGGCCGGGTTCACCACCGAATACATTCTCCAGGCCGCTACTCGCATCAATGCAGAAATGATGAAGATGGATAAGCAGATCGGCACCATCGAAGCCGGCAAGCTGGCCGATATTGTTGCCTTTGACGGTTCTCCCATGGAGAATATTCAGGTAATGGCCAACTGCTCCTTTGTCATGAAGGACGGCGTTGTCTATAAGGGTTGATTTTCCTTTTCTGACCCCATATGCAAAAAAGCCATCACACGAAACGGTGTGATGGCTTTTTTGTTTTGTGCGAACGGCCCCGCCTGCAAACTCTGGAAAAATAAAAATCCTGTTCCAACCAAAGTTAGAACAGGATCAATGTGGTGGAGATGATCGGGATCGAACCGACTACCTCTTGAATGCCATTCAAGCGCTC
>CAKWRB010000112.1:1262-4554 GCA_934845495.1 uncultured bacterium | reverse complement strand
CCCATACCGGTATCGATGTTGGGATGCTCGAGCGGAGCGTAGTTGCCGCTGCCATCCGAATCAAACTGGGTGAACACCAGGTTCCAGATCTCCATATAGCGGTCGCAGTCGCAGCCCGGGGCACAGTCCGGCTTGCCACAGCCGTACTCTTCACCACGATCGAAGTAGATCTCGGAGCAGGGGCCGCAGGGGCCGGAACCGATCTCCCAGAAGTTATCCTCACGGCCCAGACGAACCATGTGGGACGGATCGATGCCGATCTCCTTGGTCCAGATCTCGTAGGCCTCATCATCGCTTTCAAAGATGGAGATGTAAAGACGGTCCTTCGGGATCTCCAGGACCTGAGTCAGGAACTCCCAAGCCCAGGCAGTGGCCTCGTGCTTGAAGTAATCGCCAAAGGAGAAGTTGCCCAGCATCTCGAAGTAGGTGCCATGGCGGGCAGTCTTACCCACGCGTTCGATATCCGGGGTGCGGATGCACTTCTGGCAGGTGGTCACACGCTTTCTGGGCGGTGTCTTGATGCCCAGGAAGTAGTTCTTCATCGGCGCCATACCGGAGTTGATGAGCAGCAGGCTGTTGTCATCCTTGGGGATCAGCCCAAAGGACGGCAGGATCAGATGCCCCTTGCTCTCGTAAAATTTGAGAAAAGTCTCACGCAGGTCGTTTACGCCTGTCCATTTCATATCGTTTGTCCCTCCTAAAAGACTTTGCGAACAGAAAATAAAAAAAGC
The DNA here is from genome assembly GCA_934845495.1 of uncultured bacterium. Taxonomy (GTDB): domain Bacteria; phylum Bacillota; class Clostridia; order Oscillospirales; family Ruminococcaceae; genus Avimicrobium. Next base: position 3,823 of record CAKWRB010000112.1, on the reverse strand, counting down.
CTCCGCCCCAGTCTGGGACGAAAGCTGTCTTTTTACAGTTCCGCGGTACCACCCAAATTGCAGCAGAGATGCTCTCCGCCGCCTCTTGAAGCCGGTTTAACGCACCGGATACGTCGGTATTCCTCATACCAAAGCTCGGGGCTGGCTCTTTGCCATCGCTTCCAGGCCCCTTTCAGCCGGGGAGGCCCTCTCTGAAGCAGCGGTCAGCAAATTCTGCCCGTCAACGCTGTGATTCTATTCGCATTACAAGATTCAGTATAGTCAGTCCTGGGGGAGTTGTCAAGATTTTTCTATTATTTCGTCCGGAAAGCAGCCTCTTTTTCTTTCTGGTTCCGCCATTGTGTGCCGCCCGGCTTTATGTTACAATAAATGCAGACAGAATCCCGCTTATTTTCACGAAAGAGGTGCTTTGGATATGAAGAAAAATCTGCTTGTGGCACAGTCCGGCGGCCCCACCGCTGTCATCAACGCCAGCCTGTGCGGTGTGATCCGAGAAGGGATGCGCCATCCGGAGGAAATCGGCATGGTCTACGGTGCTGTGAACGGCATCCAGGGAATCCTGGAGGAGACCATCATCCGAGTGGATGACCAGTTTGAAACCGCTGCAGATTTTGAACTGCTCTGCCACACCCCCTCCTCCGCCCTGGGCTCCTGCCGCTACAAAATGCCCTCCCCCGAAAAGGGTCCGGAGCAGTATGCCAAGATCCTGGAGATGTTCCGCAAGTACAACATCGGCTACTTTGCCTATATCGGCGGCAACGACTCCATGGACACCGCCAATAAGATCGCCAACTACTGCTACGAGCACGGCGAAGAGGTTCGGGTTGTGGGCGTACCCAAAACCATCGACAACGACCTGCCCATCACCGACCACTGCCCTGGATTCGGCTCTGCTGCCAAGTACATTGCCACTACCCTGATGGAGGTAGCTGCCGATGCGGAGGTCTACCCCATGAAGTCGGTGGTGATTGCCGAGATCATGGGACGGAATGCCGGTTGGCTCACTGCCGCCGCCGCACTGACCCGGGAACTGAGCGGCAGCTATGCCCCTCAGCTCATCTACCTGCCCGAAGCCGCCTTTGATCCGGAGCAGTTTGTCGCCGATGTCCGTCGGGAGCTGGAACTTTGCAACACCGTCGTGGTTGCCGTATCGGAGGGTGTGCGCCTGGCAGATGGCAGCTATGTTGCCGAGAGCATGCAGAGCGGCCAGGTAGATGCCTTTGGCCACAAGTATCTGGCTGGTGTAGGCAAATATCTGGAGCGGCTCACCGCAGACCAGATCGGCTGCAAGGTGCGTTCGCTGGAGCTGAGCGTGATGCAGCGGGCCGCTGCCCATCTGCAGTCCGCCACCGACCTGGAAGAGGCCGTGCGCGCCGGTGAAAAGGCTGTGGAGGCCATGCTCCGCGGTGATACCCGCATTATGGTTGCCTACCGGCGCATCAGCGATGCCCCCTACCGCATCGCCTATGAAACTGCACCTTTGAGCGAAGTTGCCAATGTAGAGCATAAGATCCCCAGAGAATGGATCAATGAGGCCGGCAACAATGTCCGGGAGGAGCTGGTGCGCTATCTTGCGCCGCTGATTCAGGGCGAGGTCTCCATTCCTATGAAAAATGGCCTCCCTGCGCACTTTGCCTTTGACAAGACTAACTTTGCAAAGTAAGGTTTTGCAGGATTTTGAAAAACTTTTTTCAAAATCGCTTGACAAACCCGGAAAGCAGGAGTATACTGGCAAACAAGTTGATAAACACCAAAGACGGTGATGAGGAGAGTACTCCTGCCGTAGCAGTTACAGAGAACCTCGGGAGCTGAGAAGAGGCACTGCGAAACAGGATGAAAATGGCCTCGGAGTTGCGTACCGAACTGTATACAGTAAGGCTACGACGGGTTTGCCCGTTACAGCAATAGAGTATAATCCGGATTTTCCGGCCGTACTCGATGAGGTTCCGGATGCGAATCCGGGACGAAAAAAGGTGGTACCACGAAGCATTTTTGCCTCGTCCTTTGATCAAACGATCAGAGGACGGGGCTTTTTTATTTCCCCAGGAAAACTTTCAGAGGTGACAGCTGCTATGATAACCATTCAGAACCTGACCAAGACCTATCGCACCAAATCCGGTGCTGTGGAAGCCCTTCGGGGCATCTCAGCCGAAATCCAGGACGGAGACATCTTCGGGATCATCGGCCTCTCCGGTGCCGGAAAATCCACCCTGCTGCGGTGCATTGCATTATTGGAGGCCCCCACCTCCGGTTCTATCTCCATGGACGGGCAGGATCTTTCCTCCCTTCGGGGGCGGCAGCTCACCGAACACCGTCGGCAGATCGGTGTGATTTTCCAGGGCTACAACCTGCTGATGCAGCGCACCGTTGCAGGAAACATCGCCTTCCCCCTGGAGATCGCCGGTGTGCCCCGGGCGGAGATCCAGCGCCGGACCCAGGAGCTGATCCATCTGGTGGGGCTGGACGGAAAGGAAAACGCCTACCCCTCCCAGCTTTCGGGCGGACAGTGCCAGCGCATCGCCATTGCCCGGGCCCTCGCCAACAATCCCAGAGTACTGCTC
>CAKWRB010000112.1:620-1252 GCA_934845495.1 uncultured bacterium | reverse complement strand
ATGAGCCCACCTCGGCGCTGGACTCCTTTACCACCAAGGCAATCCTGGACCTGCTTTCGGATATCAACCGCAAGCTGGGGGTCACCATCATCATCATTACCCATGAGATCGGCGTAGTCAAGCAGATCTGCAGTCAGGTAGCTGTAATCGAATCCTGCCGTTTTGCGGAATACGGTGTTGCAGCCGAAGTACTGGCTGCACCCCGAAGTGTGGCTGCCCGGCAGCTTATTGGAGTTGGAGGTGCTTTGTAATGAACGAACTGATTGCAAGATATGCTCCCCTGCTGCTGCAGGGACTGAAAGAAACTCTCTACATGACGGCCTTCTCTACGGTACTGGCCTATGTGTTCGGACTTCCGCTGGGCGTACTGGTCTATGTGACCAAGGACGGCGGCATCCACCCCAATAAACCCCTGAACCGAATCCTGAGCTGGATCATCAACCTGATCCGCTCGATTCCCTTCCTGATCCTCATCGTCGCACTCAACCCCATCTCCAAGCTCATCGCCGGGACCTCCATCGGTCCCAAATCCTCCATCTTTGCACTGGTTGTGGCAGCTGCCCCCTTTGTGGCCCGGATGGTGGAATCCTCCCTGGAGGAGCTGGACACTGGCGTGATCGAAGCGGCAAAGA
>CAKWRB010000112.1:0-610 GCA_934845495.1 uncultured bacterium | reverse complement strand
CCTGCAGATCATCACAAAGGTGCTGCTGCCGGAAAGCGTTCCCTCCCTGGTGCGGGGGCTTTCCATCTCCGCCATCACATTGATTGGCTATTCGGCTATGGCCGGTGTTGTAGGCGCCGGCGGCCTTGGCGATATAGCAATTCGCTACGGTGTACACCGTTACGAAGATACCGTGATGTATGTTACGGTGATTCTGATCGTCGTTGTGGTACAGGTGATTCAGTCCGCCTTTAACCTCACCGCCGTTCAGATCGACAAACGAAACCGATAAGCCCCGGGCATCTCCCCACAACACGGAACCCCGGCCGACTTGATCGGAACTGCAAAGCTGTAATTCAAAATGAAAAGAGGAAACTTCCATGAACAACACTAAGAAACTGATTGCACTGGCTGCCACTGCAGCTCTCACCCTTTCTCTGGCCGCCTGCTCAAACGGCAACTCCAGCTCCACCGCCGAAAACTCCAGCTCCGATGCTGCCAGCACAGTGATCCGCGTTGGCGCTTCCCCCTCTCCCCATGCTGAGATCCTGGAATTTGCCAAGGACCAGCTTGCCGAAAAGGGATATACACTGGAAATCGTTGAATTCACCGACTATGTAATGCCCAATGT
>CAKWRB010000111.1 GCA_934845495.1 uncultured bacterium | reverse complement strand
CCCCCCAGCGCCGTGCAGATCCGCGGCGCACGGGTCCACAACCTGAAAAACATTGATGTGGATATTCCCCTCAACCAGATCGTCGGCATCGCCGGTGTCTCCGGTTCGGGGAAATCCTCCCTGGCTCTGGGAGTCCTCTATGCCGAGGGCTCCCGCCGGTACCTGGAATCCCTGTCCACCTATACCCGCCGCCGGATGACCCAGGCCACCCGGGCGGAGGTGGACGAGGTGCTCTATGTTCCGGCCGCCCTGGCCCTGCACCAACGGCCGGGTGTACCGGGAATCCGCAGCACCTTCGGCACCGGCACCGAACTGCTGAACAGCCTGCGGCTGATGTTCTCCCGGCTGGCCCACCACCGCTGCCCCAACGGCCACTATCTGGAGCCTTCGCTGGCGGTGGCTGCGGGGCAGGAGCTGATCTGCCCGGTGTGCGGCGAGCACTTCTTCGCCCCTGCCGCCGAAAGCCTGGCCTTCAACAGCCAGGGGGCCTGCCGCACCTGCAGCGGTACCGGTATCGTGCGCACCGTGGACCTTGCCACCCTGGTACCCGACCCCTCCCTGACCATCGATGAGGGCGCTGTGGTGCCCTGGAACACGCTGATGTGGTCACTGATGGCCGATGTCTGCCGGGAGATGGGGGTCCGCACCAATATTCCCTTCCGGGACCTCACCGAGGAGGAGAAGGAGATCGTCTACCACGGTCCGGCAGAAAAGCGGCATATCTTCTACAAAGCCAAAAACTCCAACGATGCCGCCGAGCTGGACTTCACTTATTATAATGCGGTCTACACCGTGGAAAACGCCCTTGCCAAAGTAAAGGACGAAAAGGGAATGAAGCGGGTGGAGAAGTTCCTGCGGGAGGATATCTGCCCGGACTGCGGCGGCACCCGTCTTTCAGAGGAGGCCCGTGCCCCCCGGCTGCGGGGGATCGGCCTGGATGAGGCCTGCAAAATGACTCTGAGCGATCTCGCTGAGTGGGTCAAGGGAGTTCCGGACTCCCTGCCGGAGGAGATGCGCCCCATGGCAGAGAGCATCTGCGACTCGTTTGACACTGCAGCCCGCCGCCTGATGGAACTGGGGCTGGGCTACCTCACCCTGGACCGTGCCTCCTCCACCCTCTCCACCGGCGAGCGCCAGCGGATGCAGCTGGCCCGCTCGGTCCGCAACCGCACCACCGGGGTGCTGTATGTGCTGGACGAGCCCTCCATTGGGCTGCATCCCTCCAACATCGACGGGCTGACCGCCGTGATGCACGATCTGGTGGCGGATGGCAATTCGGTGCTGCTGGTGGACCACGACACCCAGATTCTCTCCGAGGCGGACTGGATCGTGGAGATGGGCCCGGAGGCCGGGGCCGGCGGCGGACAGATCATCGCCCAGGGCACCGTGGAGGAACTGGGCAGCCTGCCCGCTTCCCAGATCGGGCCATACCTGGCTGGCCGGGCCGAGACGCTGGTGCGCCCCCGCACCCCGGATGGGCAGCTCTTTGAGCTTGGGCGGATTCATCTCTCCACTGGGGCGCTGCACACCGTCAAGCCGCTGGAGGCGGACTTCCCCAAGGGGAAGCTCACCGTCATCACCGGCGTATCCGGCTCGGGAAAGACCACCCTGATCCTTGAGAGCCTGATCCCCGGGCTGGAGGCCGCTATTGCCGGAACCCCTCTGCCGGAGCATGTCCGCTCGGTCAGCGCCGAGGGCATCGAGCGGATCAAGCTCATCGATGCCACCCCCATCGGGATCAATGTGCGCTCCACCGTGGCGACCTATGCCGGTGTACACGACGAACTGCGCAAGCTCTATGCCCGTTCCCCGGCTGCCAAAGCCGCCGGATACAAGGCCGGGAGCTTCTCCTACAATACCGGAAACCTGCGCTGCCCGGTCTGTGACGGCACCGGGGTTATCGACCTGGATGTGCAGTTCCTGCCCGATGTGGAGATCCCCTGCCCCGAATGCCATGGCTCCCGCTATGCCCGGGAGGCCGACCAGGTGCGTCTTCCTGCCCCGGACGGGACCAGCTACTCGCTGCCCGACCTGATGGAACGGGACATCAACACCGCCCTGCCCCTGTGCGCCGACTGGAAAACCGTCCGCCAGCGCCTTACCGTACTGCGGGATCTGGGGCTGGGCTACCTCACCCTGAGGGAGGCCACCCCCAGTCTGTCCGGCGGTGAAGCCCAGCGGCTCAAGCTGGCCAGCGAGATGGGCCGCGGCCAGTCGGATACGATCTTTGTCTTTGACGAGCCGAGCATCGGCCTGCATCCGTTGGATGTAAAAACCCTGCTGGGCGTGTTCCAGACCCTGATCGAAAAGGGCGCCACCGTCATTGTGATCGAACATGACCTGGATGTGATCCAAAATGCCGATTACATCATCGATATGGGCCCCGGCGGTGGAGAGGCCGGAGGCGAGATCGTCGCCGCCGGCACCCCGGAGCAAGTCCGGGAAAATCCCCGGAGCATCACCGGCCGGTACCTGCATTAAACTCCAACCGCAGCTCCCCTGTTCCGTACCGGACAGAGGAGTTTTTTCGCCCTTCTTTTCGGTAAAATAGATATAAATATTCCGCTTTTTTGTATTATTCACAGATTGCGCCGGGCCGGGTTTCTTAGTATCATTAATCTTGAGAGGTACCTTTGTTTTTCCTGCTGAAGAGAGCAGCACACCCCCTCTTTGCCCCGGCACAGCCCTGATACAGAAAACAACTTGTTCGGAATCCACTGCCAAAGGAGGCTATCAATATGACCCTGCTGGAACAATGCCAAATCTGGAACGAAAACGACGAATACCAGAAGATCATCGACACCATCGAGGCCATTCCGGAGGAAAAGCTCACCCCGGAACTGTGCAGCGAACTGGCACGCGCCTACAACAACGCCGCCGACATCGGCGACCGGGAGATGTTTGAAAAGGCGCTGGCCCTGCTCCTGCCCTATGCCGACCATTTTCAGGGGGAACACACCTGGAACTTCCGGGTGGGTTATGCCTACTACTACCTGGACCAGGAGAGTCTGGCCCTGCCCTACTTTGAGCAGGCTCTGGAAGCCCGTCCCGGCGATGCAGATACCCTGCAGATGATTGAGGACTGCCGCCGGCAGCTGGCCCTTCCCCGCTTTGCAAAAAACTTCCGGGAACGCACAGAGGAGACCTGGAAGACCTTCCGCCGCAAGGAAGCCCAACTGCGCCAGCTGCTGGACATCAAAGACCGCAGCGCGGTTCAGGAGGAGCTGGTTGCCCTGTGCGAGAGCGCCCTGCTCCCGGCCTTTCCCGACCCGGCCTTTGAGGTAGGGCACAGCGTTCAGAATTATAAGCTGATCCTCTCCTCCGAGGGGAACCTGGCCCGGCTGTATGAGCTGGATTACTTCCAGCGTCATGCCCCGGCAGAACTGTTGGAGCACTGGAACTTCCATGTGGGGCGCCAGGCTTCGGCCAACTTCTCGCTGCGCACCTCGGCTGGGCTGGAGATTTCCGGCACAGAGGTGCAGGTGCTGGCGGAAAAAACCGAGGATGACTTCCTCGCCCTGACTCTCTACTGCGACGCGCTGCTGCCCCTGCTCCAGGAGGACGAGAATCAGGCCTGGTGGCTGCTCTCCACCCTGGTGGATCAGGTACTGGGGGAAATCCCCTCCATGGCACTGATCCGGGGCTTTGAGGTTTCGGCCGAACCGCTGGGGCCGGATGCGTTCCTGCTCAGCGAACTGCCCGATCGGGTGCAGGCCATGGGCTTTGAGGTACCGGCCACCGCCGAGGAATATCTGGCGACTGCCTACTCGGTCTACCAGCTGGAGCCGGAACAGGACCCGGAGGCCGACTGGCGGCTGGATACCACCGTGGGCTCCACCCGCTTCCCCATGCTGATCGGCGACTATCTGCGCGGCGAAAGCGACACTGTGGACCTGCTCTACCGGGACGGTGCCGCCGCCGGCTTCCTGCTCTACCCCCTTGACCTCTTTGACGGAGAGGACCGCGGTGACCGGATCATGGAGTTCCGGGATCAACTGGAAGCGGCCCTGACCGAACAGGCCGGAGAAGATGCCCTCACCCTGCTGGGCGGCGCCACCGGACTGTATCATGGTTATCTGGATCTCATCGCCTGGGATCTGCCCGCTGTTCTCAGCGCTGCGGTGGACTTCTTTAACCAGTCCGGACTTGCCTGGTCCAGCTTCCACAGCTTCCGCCGGGATGTGGGCACGGTGCGGCTGACCGCTCCAGAAGCCGGAGCCCCGGAACTGGCACCGGAGCCCGAACTGCAACTGCACCCCGAAACCGGCTCCCTTCTCGCCCCGGAAGACATCGAAGTGATGGAATCCTTCCTGGATGAGAAGAGCGGATACTTCTACCGGGTCCTGAGCTACCTGACAACCTTCATCGAAAACGGTGTGAAGGAAAATAGCTTTACAGAAAAGCAGGCACGGGAGGACCTGCAGATTGCACTGTGGTACAGCTATGCCTGCATGAATATCGACGAGTATGAATTCTACTACCGGGGCGTCCAGTGGATGCGGGATTCGGAGAAGAATGCCGCCGGCTGCGGCACCTGGTACTACCGCTTCTCGATCGGACTGACCTACTGCGGAAAGCTGGAGGAGGCTCTCCGCTACGCAGAACAGGGCGCTCTGGAG
>CAKWRB010000110.1 GCA_934845495.1 uncultured bacterium | reverse complement strand
ATACCCGGGAGGTGATCAAAACTGCCTCCTCGGCAGGAGCAGACCGGATCGTCCTCTGTGACAGCAGTGGTTACGCCCTGTTCCATGATATTGGTGCCGGAATTGATGTGGCCCGGATGCACCATACCCGCCGGATCGGCATCCAGTGTGCCGATTCCTCCGGCTGTGCCAATTCCAATGCAGTAGTCGCTGTCAAAAGCGGTGTGATGCACATTCAGGGCAGTTTTCTGGGCACCGGTCCCAATGGCAACATCAGCCTGGCGGTGAGCATTGCCAACCTCCAGATCAATATGGGATACAGCTGCATTCCCTACATGAAGCTTAACCGGCTGACCCACGCGGCAGAATACATTGCCGACCAGATGGATGTGAGCGTTCCGCCAACTATGCCCTATGTGGGGCGGCTGGCCTTTTCAGAGGAGATTCCCGTGATTCCCAATTCCCGTTCGGTGAATATGGTGCATCCGGAGGTGGTCGGTAACAGCCGCCGGATGAACCTGATGACCAGCTATGCGCTGACAACGCTGATCGAGCGGATGAACAAGATGGGGTATAAAGTTACCCGTGATCTGGTCACCTCGCTGGATATCTGGAAGGAATACCACCGCGGCTATGCCACCGAAGTATCAGTGGCCCTGCAGATTCTGCGTGGGTTGGGCAGGGTCAACAGCGTCTTTACAATACAGGATGTCAAGGTGCTCACCGAGCGGATCGAGGGCGCCGATTACGACCGTACCCATGTGATGATGGAATCACTGCTGGGTGGTGAAAAACGGATGAGCTCCGGCGTGGGCCCCGATATGGTGGAGGCCTTCTGGGAGGCTGTTCAGGATGCGGTTTCGTATAAGATCAAGAGCGCCCGCAACATCCGGGTCAACAGTGTCCGTGGCCGTGCCCTGACCCGCAGTGAGTTCAGTGCGATTCTTGATGTCACCAATGGGGAACGGGCCTGGAGTGTTTCGGCGGTGGAGCCGACTGAGCTGCGCTGTCTGTGCAGCATGGCCCGCGATGTGATCGATTACCATCTTCTGACGATGGGATTCTACCGCGAAAAGAAATAGGTTTTTGAAGGGAGACAGATGGAGAAGCACTGCTTTTCCGTCTGTTTTCCTGTGATAGGAGAAGAAGATGGAGAAACTGACGGCCCTCAAGCAATACTTTGGACACAGCGCCTTCCGGCCAGGCCAGGAGGCAATGGTGGATGCCCTGCTTTCGGGGCAGGATGCCTTCGGTGTAATGCCCACTGGTGCAGGCAAATCGGTCTGCTATCAGCTGCCGGCCCTGTTGCTTCCCGGGGTGACACTGGTGGTTTCCCCGCTGATTTCCCTGATGAAGGATCAGGTCACCGCACTGGAACAGGCAGGACTGCCGGCAGCGTTCCTCAATTCCTCCCAGACGGCGGCGGAACAGCGCGAGGTGTTCTGGGGGCTGAAGGCCGGCGCTTACAAGCTGCTGTATGTGGCGCCGGAACGGCTGACTGCAGATCACTTCCTGGCGATGATCCGGGAGGTGGAGCTTTCGCTGATCGTCGTGGATGAGGCGCACTGTGTATCCCAGTGGGGGCAGGATTTTCGCCCCGGTTATCTGGACATTGCCGGGTTTATCCGCAGCCTGGGGTTCCGTCCGCCGGTGGGCGCCTTTACCGCCACAGCCACCGAGCAGGTGCGGCAGGACATCGTCCGTCTGCTGGAACTGCAGAAGCCGGTGGAGATCATCACCGGATTTGACCGCCCCAATCTGTTCTTTGAGGTGCGTCAGCCCAAAAACAAGGATGCCTGTCTGCTGGAACTGTTGGAAAAACGCCGGGATCAGAGCGGAATCGTCTACTGCTCCACCCGGAAAAATGTGGAGCGCGTTCAGGAGCTGTTGATCCACCACGGATTTGCGGCAGCCCGATATCATGCCGGTCTTTCGGATGCAGAGCGCCACCAGAGCCAGGAGGACTTCCTCTACGACCGGGTCCGGGTCATGGCGGCAACCAATGCCTTTGGCATGGGAATCGATAAATCCAATGTCAACTATGTCATCCACTATAATATGCCCCGGGATCTGGAGAGCTACTATCAGGAAGCTGGCCGTGCGGGACGGGACGGTTCCCCAGCCGACTGCATCCTGCTCTATGCCCCCGGTGATGTGAGTACAGCCCGGTTTATGATCGAAAACTCCCAGGAGAACGAAAAGCTGACTCCGCAGGAGCAGAAGCAGATCACTGCCCGGGATTTCCAGCGACTCAATCAGATGGTGGGGTATTGCCGCACGGGCGGTTGCCTGCGGGCCTATCTGCTGCGGTATTTTGGCGAAACAGCTCCCGAGCAGTGCGGAAACTGCGGCAGCTGCCTGGGCGAGACGGTGGAGGAGGATATCACCGTTCCAGCACAGAAGATCCTCTCCTGCATCGTGCGGGCTGAAAAACTGTTGGGATACTCCTTGGGGCGAAGCAGTTACATCCAAATCCTGCGTGGCAGCGAGGAGAAACGCCTGCAGGAGAAGGGGCTGGATCAGCTCAGCACCTATGGCATCCTTCAGGAGCCAGCTGCCCGCCTGCAGGATTACTTTGCGGCGCTGGAAATACAAGGGTATCTGCAGGCGCAGCAGGAACACTCCACCATCAGCATCACGCCCTTGGCGCGCAAGGTACTGTTCCAGGGCCAGCCGGTGCGGATGCGCAGCCGCTATATTCCAGAGGCACGGCTGGCTGCGCATAAGCGACAGGAGTTCGGCCCGGTGGACGAGGCTCTGTTCCAGAGTCTGCGCAGCCTGCGGATGGCCGAAGCGCGCAAGGCAGGGGTCCCGGCCTATGCGATTTTCAGCGATGCCACCCTGCGGGCTATGGCAGCTGCCAAGCCTGGCACTGAATCGGAATTCCTGGCGATCCCCGGAGTGGGGGAGGCCAAGCTGCGTCGGTTTGGCAGCCTGTTCCTGGAGGAGATCCGAAAATATGCCAAAGCATAGTCAGATCCAGAATTACAGTTGGGCGGGGGGGATTGAACCCCCGGCACAGAAAAACAGCGGGCTGTCCAAACGGACAGTCCGCTGTTTTGCGTGAAAGGAAATCAGGCCAGTGCATCCAGGATCGACTTGGTGAAGCTGGCAGCTGTGCGGAAGATGGTCTCCGGCCGGAGCAGCTCCTCGTATTCGGCGGGGTTGACGATGTAGCCAATTTCGGTGAGGACAGCCGGGCAGTAGGTCATCTTGGTTACCACGTAGTAGGATTGGGCATCACCCCGGTTGGGCCGTCCTGTGGAGGCGCTGATGCTGGTTGCAATATCCGCAGCCAACGCCTTGGACCGGTCAGTGAAGTAATATACCTCCAGTCCGGTGACATTATTGGCATCGGCAGTGGCATCCACACTGTTGTGGTGCATCGAGATGAAGATGTCTGCATCGGCTTCCTTGGCGATCTTCATCCGGTCGAAGAGAACCAGCTTCTCCTCTTTTTCATCCAGCTGATCGGGGTAGAGGGTCAGGGTCACATCGGCACCGAGTTCGGCCAAGATCTGTTCCGTTGCCAGGGCGTAGGCCATGTTGATCTCATCTTCGGTGGGGCCGTAGCCATAGGCAGCGCCCAGCGAACCGGGATCGTATCCGCCATGGCCTGGGTCGATCACCACCGAAACCCCGGTCAGTGGCTTTTCAGTGGTGGAGAGCTGGGGCTTCTGCTTGCAGTAGAGCACCAGATCCTCATCTTCGAAGGTGACATCGTAGCCCCAGAAGGTGACGCCCTCCTTGGGTGTTACGGTGAGGCGGACGGTCCCATCATCGGTCATGGCAGAGGAGAGAGTGAACTTGCTTCCCTCAGCGGCGGGCAGGGTGCCGTCCTCAATGTTGTAGAGATCCAGCACCAGCTTGTTTTCTGCAAAGTCAGCATGCCAGAGGGTGCCGGCAGCTCCCGGAAGGATAAACTCGTCCCCTTTATCAGCCTTGAGGGTATCAGCAGACTCGATCACAGTGTCGATGGAGAGATCCTTGCCCTCCAGCAGGGTCACGGTCTCCTTGCGGATGGCGCCGCCCGACTGCAGGAAGAAGTGGCTGGCCGAGCTCTTGGAAAGGTCCACATAATCCTGGGTCCCCTCGATGAGGGTGGTGAGGAAGTTCCCCGCATTTTCGGTGGAATCATCGACGGTGACACCCGACATATAGTCGGTCACCTGCAGGATCGGCCGGGCATTTTTACCCACAGCATACAGGTCACCGGTAGAGGTGTAGGTGGTGGTTGTGCCGCCGTACACCAGTGTATAGGTCACCTTACCTATGTTCTTGACCTCGTTGGAGTCCACCGGTGCATCAAAGATCAGATCGGCAGAATAGGTGGCAGCAACGCCGTTTTTGGCAGTGGCAACTGCCTGCTTGAGCTGGACCTGCCGGCCCAGCACATTGGCATAGACCGCGCTGCCCGAAGGAGCCACGCAGCGGATGGTCAGTTCCTCGCCAACCTGTGCAGCGGAGATGGCAGAGGGGTACATCGAAGTCTGAGTGATCCGGGAGATGGTGGAGTCCCCGGTGGAAGTGGGCTCCGGCCGGGTGATGGTGATGGTAACTTCCTCGTCCCCCTGGGTGAACACAAACTCGTTCTTGCCGTAGGAGAGGTTCACCAGCTGCCCATACAGGCCGTTTTGGGTGGTGC
>CAKWRB010000109.1 GCA_934845495.1 uncultured bacterium | reverse complement strand
CCAGTGCCGGTACGACAAAACCGATCAGGACGCCAATCAGTGCGGCAGCCAGCACCCGCCGGGCAAAGCTGGTATCCAGTGTGACAAACAGGAAGGACACAAAGGGGGCCAGGCAGGTGGAAAACAGGCCGATGATGATGTACTTGTTCCACCGTTCCCGCTGCCATCGGGCATAAAGCCAGTTTCCGAACAGGATGGGCAGACAGTTCAGCAGATTTTTCCCAAACAGCGCAAATCCACCCATGATGAGGATGGCCGCTACGCTCAGACCACTGTATGTGAGGCCCAGCTTCCGGGTGAGGAGCAGGGAGAACAGGGTGACTGCCCCGGCATTGAGCATGGCAGCGCCCATACCGCCGATGATGAAATAGTCCGAAATCAGCACATCGGGCGAGCTGTGAATGGCAGCCAGGCCGGGGAGTAGGGTATCCCAGGGGGAGAGGATCAGTCCGCAGACGATCAGAAAGCCGGAAAAGGCCAGCATCATCCGCCAGAGCAGTTCCGAGGGTTTGTGTTTCAAAGGGTGTTCAAAGTGTTTCATGGGGACTCCTTTGGCGTAGGGTCGACCGGCGGACGGAGCATTGCCTGCCGGTGTGGATAATCAGGAAGAAGGCGCTGTACAGCCTGATAAAAGGCGGCAGAGTGGTTGGGAACAGCCAGGTGGGCCAGTTCGTGAGCCACGACTCCTTCGATGGCTTCTGGTGGGAGATGAGCCAGCCGGAGGCTGAAATGCAGCGCACCGGTGGTGGGATTGCAGCTGCCCCAGCGGGAGACCATCCACCGCAGCTGGATCTTTCCCGGCTGTCGGGGACAGAATCGGGCCAGCGAGGGGAGCAGCCGGTCGATCTGCCCGGCCACCACCGGTTCCAGCTGACTGGCCAACCAGCGGAGCAGCTGGGGATCCCGTGCAGAAAGCGGAGCGACCTGGGGCAGGAAGAGCTGTCCCTCCCGTAGGGTGATCGCGCCGGGGGTGCCCAGCTGCAGCCGGTATGGGGCGCCAAACAGCCAGAACAGGTCCCCATTGGCATATCCTTCCGGCAGCTGCAAGTAGCCGGGGCGATGGTCCAGCCGCTGCCGGGCCTGCCGGATCCGAGGGGCATGCTGCTCCACAAAGCGGTCGGCTTCAGCCAGCGTGACCCGTCGGGGAATGGAGACTGCCACACTGCCGTCGGGGCGCAGCCGCAGGTTGAGATTTTTCACTGCCTTACGGGTCAGCTCATATTCGATTCCTCCGGAGATCCGCTTCACGCTGACCCCTCCTTCCACCGATGATATACCGTTTCAGTATAGCAGAAAGTGCCTTCCTTGTCCTACGGTTTTTCAAAAAAACTTGGCAGCCCATGCCCTATTGCCCAGAGAATGCAATGAAAAAGGCAGATGCCCTCGGAGGAGTATCTGCCTTGATTGTTTTTCGATTACTGCAGGTTGCCGAATTCGGCCAGGGTAATGGCCAGGGCGCGCTCCTGGAGGCCAAGATCCAGGCCGGAGCAGTCCTCCCCAGTGATGCGGTGGAGCACCTCCCGGAGCAGGGCAGGGTTGCGCACCAGCACCGGGCCCATCTGCCAGGTGCCGAAGAAGTTCTTGTAGAGGGTGCCTTCGGTGCCGGTCGGGGTTTCGCCGTCGCCGGGGCCGCGCAGCACCCTGAAGAGCGGGTAGGGGTTTTCCCCGGTGAGGTGGGCGGTCCGGTTGATAAATCCGTAGCAGCGCACCGATTCATCAAATACCGGGCAGGAGACCACATCGCCGGTAAAGACCTTGCCGGTCTCGATGCCGTGGTAGGGGAAGAGGCCGATGCCCTCCTCCTCGCTGTCCGGGGTCTGGAAGCTGCCGCCGAACAGGAACCGGGCATTGCCGGTGACCAGGAATACCGTTTCGTTTTCCACTGCCTGGGCAATGGCTTCGGCATACTGGCGGAAGTGTGGGGCGGCGGCAGCCAGATTTCTGGCCTTGCCATGCCCGATGTAGACAAAGTCGTAGCCGGTGGGGTCGATGGGCTGGCCCAGCTGCACCTCGGTCACCGCCGATTCATAGCCCATCTGTGCCGCTGCCCGGCGCACCGCAGTCACATTGGTGTAGTCGCCGTACAGGTCGAGCAGATCGCTGTACAGATGCAGGATCTTCAGTTCCTTCATTATCGCAGCACCTCCAGAATACCGTCCTCATCGCCGAAGGCCGAGGCAGCCAGCACCCAGATGGTGCCCTCACTGCGCTTCATGGCCTCCCGGAGCTTGGAGTTGTCGTCCTCGATGATCATGTGATCCCGGTCAAAGCCGGCCAGTTCCAGCCGCACGGCCAGATCGTAGGCACGGCTGCCCGAGCAGACCACCCAGTCCACCTGGCCCACCAGCCGTTCAAAGGCCACATCGTAGAGCCAGGAGATGTCCTTGTCGTCGGTGTAGATCACATTGTTGACATAGAGCGCCACCGTCTTGGGGCTCTCCTTGGTGAGTACATAGGCGATGTTCTGGTCCAGCGAGACGGGGTTCTGCTTGGTGAGCATCAGCACTGCCTTGCGCCCATCCACATTGAACTCGTCATACCGTTCCCGGCTGACCTCAAAGGTGCCGGCTGCAGCCAGGGCCTTGTCCAGCGGCAGCCCGGCAGTACAGCAGACTGCCACTGCGGCGGTGGTGTTCATGAAGTGGAAGGGGGTGGGGTAGTTCACATGGGCAGGCAGGCCGTTGACGGTGAAATCGCCGCTTTCAAAGTCCACCTGGTCGGCCAGGTAGTCCGGCTCGGGGGTGTGGTAGCCACAGGTGGGGCAGTGGAAGCTGCCGATGTGGTTGTAGTGGAAGAAGTCGTACTCCATCTTGCCAAAGCACCGGGGGCAGACCTTGGCATCGTGGGTGAGATGCAGGCAGCTCTCCGAGGAACGGGGGGTACAGGCCATTCCGAAGGTGACATTGTCGCTGCGGCCATCGCCCAGCTGCTGGGAGATGGGGTCATCGGCATTGAGCACCAGCCGCCGGGCATGGGGGACCGCTTCGGCGATTTTGGCAAGGATCACATCCGGGTTGCCGTTGCGCACCACCTGGTCCCGGAGCAGGTTGTTCACCAGGAACACATCCAGCGGAATCTGGGAAAAGACGATGGGGGTGAAGCGCTCGTCCACCTCCAGCACCACAAAGTCACTGCGGACCTGCCCCTTCAGGGTGCAGTGTTCCAGCAGGGTGGTGGCTACACCGGCGGCCAGATTGGAACCCTCGGTGTTGTTGATGACGGTGTAGCCATTTTCCCGGAGAATATGGGCCACCAGATTCTGGGTGGTGGTCTTTCCATTGGAACCGGTCACGGCGATGACCTTTCCATCAAACTTCATCTTTTTCAGGAACGCGTGGTCCAGTCGAAGGGCAATGCGCCCGGGGAGGGTGGTGGAACGGCCGACGAATTTTCCGACGAAACGCACCATCCGTCCCAGTAGTACGGCAAGAGCAAATCTCACGCTGTTTCACATCCTTTTATAAAATAATACTCTGACGGTTCAGGGGGTCAGACAGCTTATTCATTATATCCCCAACCTTGAAGGATTGCAACAGAAAAGGCCACGCAGATGCACCAAATCCGCCCATAGAAAATAGGATAGCATATCCCATATCCGAAAGGAGGGAGATCCATTGGCGCTTCAAACGCTTCTGCTTCTGTTTGGAATATCGACGGCTGCCTCGGTGGACAGTTTTTCGGCTGTGCTGGCATACAGTGCAGCCGGGATTCGGATCCCGTCCCGGTCACTCTGGGCCCTGGGGCTCATCAGCGGCGGCCTGTTGGGAGGAGCGATTCTGGCAGGCAGCTGTCTGGGTGAGCTGAACGCCGCTGTACAGACAGCCGGTGCCCTGCTGCTGATCCTGCTGGGGGCCATCCGGCTGGCCGGGGACTGGCTCCGGCGCTTTGCTGCCCGGCTGGCAGTACAGGGCCCCTATACATTCTCGGCCTGGGATCTGCGGTTTATACTGTCGGTCTACCTCGATCCTGTCCAGGCCGACACCGACCGCTCCGGCGAGCTGACTCTCCGGGAAGCGGTGCTGCTAGCGGTGGTGTTGTCGCTGGACGGTATTGCCACCGGCCTGGGGGTTGGCCCGGGGCTGGAGTCGGCCTGGCAGGCAGTTCCGGTATCGATGCTCTGTAGCCTGTTGGCTGTGTGGGCGGCCAGATTCGCCGGACAGCGGCTCCAAAAACAGGCTGCCGCTGTGCCGGAAGGGGCGGGGGCCGCTCTGCTGATCCTGCTGGGGCTGTTCCGGTTGGCCGGACACGCAGCATAAATGACAGATACTGGAATGAATCGGGCGTTTCATCATGAGTATAACCAAATTTAACATAAGAAAATTGTAAACATTTATTGAATGAACGCGGATGAGCCCGATTCACAAAACCGAAACATTAAGCCAAAATCCCCGGATTTTCCAATGGAAGATCCAGGGGTTTACCCATTTGTGAATACACTGTAACCTAAAGCAACACTTTGCCCGGAAGCTGACCCTTGTATTTTGACTGGCAGAGGACTATGATTCCAAGTACAGGGGGGCCGACCGGTACAGATATTCGCCGATGTGTTCAGCATTGCGCTGGATCAGTTCGGTGATTGCAATCAGGGAATCCTCCCCGGGGTCAGCAGCCCAATGTTCCAGAACCGCCATCATGCCGCCGCTGAGAAATTCGGCAGCATAGAGGAAAAG
>CAKWRB010000108.1 GCA_934845495.1 uncultured bacterium | reverse complement strand
ATTCCCATTTGGAGGATACCCTGGCGGAATTGGCTGCACTCACCGGGCAGACAGCGGATCTGCAGGTCAACCGCCTGGAGATTGAGGGGTACCGACTGGCCTTTGTCATGTTCGAGGGGCTTGTCAGCAACCAGACCCTGATTTTGGGCACGGCCTCCGACCTGCACCGGATCCTGTCCGGGCACAGGATTTCGCCGGGGCAGCTTCCGGAGCGGCTTTGCCAGGAGCTGTTCATGGCCGGGGATAAAAAGATACTGCACAGCTACAAGGAACTGATCCAGTTCATTGCATCGGGGTTTGCAGTGCTGCTTGTGGACAGCTGTGCCGAAGGGGTGGCTCTGGGGGTCCAGGGCTTCAGTTTTCGATCGGTGGGGGAACCCGCTGCTGAAAACAACCTCCGTGGTTCCCGGGAGGGCTTTGCAGAGCCGGTGCGTATCAATATGTCGATGATCCGCCGCCGGATGAAAACCCCCAGCCTGCGGATGAAGCTGCTGCAGATCGGCGAAAAGAGCCACACCGATGTCTGCCTGGTCTACCGGAGCGACTATGCCGACCCGGAGATGGTGCGCCGGGTGGAAGAGCGGCTGCAGTCGGTGCGGCTGGATAACCTGATGGATTCGGGGTATCTGCGCCCGTTCCTGGAAAACGGTCCCTTTTCGCTGTTTTCCGGCACCGGCATCACCGAACGGCCGGATACACTCTGTGCCAAGGTCAGCGAGGGGCGCATCGCCATCCTGGTGGACGGAAGCCCCGATGCCATCCTGCTGCCCTGCCTGTTTTCGGAGCATTTCCAGAGCATGGACGACTATGCCGAGCGCCCCTATTATGCCACGCTGATGCGGATCATCAAATATCTTGCCTTCTTTCTCACCATACTGCTGCCCGGCAGCTATGTGGCGGCGGTAAACTTCCACCCGGAGCTGATTCCCGATCAGCTGCTCTTCCGCATTGCCCAGGCGGAGCGGGATATGGCCTTTCCGCTGATGTTCCAGGCACTGCTGATCCACTTTATCTACGAACTGATGCGGGAGGCCGGTTTGCGTCTGCCCCGTCCGGTGGGGCATGCGGTGAGCATCATCGGCGCCCTGGTCATCGGCGATGCAGCGGTCACCGCCGGGCTGATCAGTACCCCGATGGTGATGGTGGTGGCCCTGACCACCATCAGCTCCTTTGTGATCCCCTCTCTGTACGAACCGGTGACCCTGCTCCGACTGGTGTTCATTCTGCTGGGTGGAACCCTGGGGCTCTTTGGGGTGGTGCTGGGATTGGCCTTTGTGGGGGTCAGCCTCTGCTCGGTGACGGTGTTGGGTGTTCCGGCAACCTCACCGGAGACCCCACTCTTTCCATATTCCCTGCGGGATACCCTGATCCGGGTGGGCTGGCGGCGGCTGGGGCAGGAGCAGTTCATCATCTCCCGGACAGCCGGTGCCTCCCCGGATGAGGAGGCGCAGCCATGACCCAACATCACATTGGAGCCCTGCCGGCTGTGGCGCTGCTCTTCTGCTGCCGGATCTTCTACCTGCTCACCTATTCGCCCCGGAGCCCGGAGTATGGGGGAGCCGCCAGCATGGTGGCCTTTCTGACAGCCGGTCTGGTGTCTATTTTGGAGTGCATCGTCTTCTGGCAGCTGATGCGCCGGTGCGGTGCCTCCGGACTGCCGGAGCTGTTCCGCCACCGGGGCAGGGTGTTCTCCACCCTCTGCGAGTTGGCAGTGCTGCTGGTACTGGCTGGTTCCACTCTCAGCACCGTGCTGAATGCTTCGGGGTTTCTCACTTCGGCGGTCTATCCCGGGGCAGGCGCACAGATCACAGCGGCAGCCACCATGCTGGTCTGTGCCTATGGAGCCTATTCGGGGATCGAAGCAGTCAGCCGGATGGCCCTGCCGGTGGCAGTGGTTTTCGCAGTGGGGCTGGCTGTGGCAGTGGCCGGAATCGCTGGCGAGATCCGGCTGGCCTATTTTGTCCCGGTTGGCATGGAGGCTGCTCCCCAGGTGCTGGAGCTGTTTTTCCAGGCCCTATGCCACAACACCGAGGTGCTGCTGTTCCTGCTCCTGGCAGAAAAAATCCGGGGCACCGGCCCGGCGGTCTATGTCCGGGGGGCGCTGGGGTCGATGGCCTTTTACCAGATCAGCATCCTGCTGGTGACAGTGGCGCTGGGACCCTTTGCCTATGTGCGAAGCTACCCCATCTACTCGATGCTGGCGGCAGCCGAACTCTCGGTGGTCACACGGCTGGACATCATCAACCTGTTGGTGTGGATCCTGGTGGCCTTTGTGCGCGGATCGGCCTACCTTTACGGTATGGTGGGCTGTGTGCGCCGCCTTGTGCCCCGGCTCTCCCGTGTCCAGGCGGTGCTGTGGGTGGGGCTGGGAATGGCAGCACTGGCCTGGTATCTCTGCGGCAGTCTGGAACGGGGGCTTGGGCTGTGGGAACTGTGGAGCGGAGCGATCCCGCTGCTGCTCACCCTGGCGGTGGTCCTGGCGAGTACCGGAGCTGCCCGGGCAGCCGGAAAGGGGGAAAAGTCATGCGAAAATGGATAAGGTTACTGTCAGCAGGGCTTCTGACCCTGCTGCTCAGCGGATGCATGGGGGCAGTCCCCATCGACCGGCGGATGCTGGTGCAGGCTGTGGCAATCGACTGGCAGGACGAACAGTATCAGGTGACCCTGCAGATCTTTTCTCCCGAGGGCCGGGAGGGGGAGACGGGGAGCACGGAGCTTTGTTCGGTGTCCGGCCCCGATCTAGAGGAGTGTGTGCGCAGCTTCCGGCTGGAAACCGGGCAGGAGCCCTTTCTGGGCAACTGCCGGCTGGTGATCCTGGGGGAGGCCGCCGCCCGGCAGCAGACCGGTGAGATCATGGATACCCTGCTCAGTGACCATGAGCTGCGCCCGGGCACACCGCTCTGCCTTACAGCCGGACAGGCTGCCGGTCTGCTGACCCGATCTGCGGAGGAGCTGGGGGAGCTGCTGCAGGCGGCGGCCAGAGCCGGTCGCTGTCCGGACAGCACACTGCTTACAGTGGTGCGCAGCCTGGAAGGTATGGGGAACACTGCCGCCGCAGCTCGGTTGGAGGCGGCGGACCAGGAGCAGGTGCAGGTATCCGGAGCCATGCTGCTGCGCAGCGGACAGGTGTCCGGACTGACTCCGGAGCAGTGGAGGGGCATCAGCTGCCTGCTGGGAAAAGAGGGCCCTTTGGAATACACACTCCGCTATAAAGGCGGAAAGCTATACACGAAAATCACCCCAATCCGAAGCCATTTGACCGGTGGGGAACAGCCTGGTGAACTGCAGCTGTGCCTTGATTTGGAATGTACCATTCAAAGCTATTCCGGTGGTACGCTGGACTGGAACAGCACCGAGGTGGCTTCGGTACGGGCAGTGGCGGAGCAGGCGGTGCGCCGGGAGGTGGAGCGTGGTTTTGATGCCCTCCAGGCCTCGGGAAGCGATGTGGTCTGCGCCTTGGAAACAATCAGAAAGTTCCAGCCGGAATTTTGCCGGGGGCGCACCCCAGAGGAGATCTTTGGCAGTCTGGTTCTGCGTCCGGAGGTCCGGGTGAACATCACTGCACTGGGGGCTGGAGCCCAGGCCTCGGCCTGAGAGATGCCCGGCTCGGTGAAAATTTTGCCAGACAGAACGGCCGGAAAGCCGGATATAATAAAACCTGAGTGCGGAGATACGCACTCAGGAATGAAGCTGTTTGAGGTTGATGACCTTGACCGGTACCCGATGGCGGATGCACTCGGCGATGGCATGTGCGGTCCCACGGGAGCGCATATCCCAGAAGGCCAGCACCAGGTCGGCCTCGGCGATGATCCGGCTGTTCCGGACCAGCGGAGCCCTCCTGCCGTAGGTTTTATAGTCAGGCAGATATTCGGTCAGGGGGAGCTCCAGCGCCTGGGCGGCCTGTCGGGCCAGCTGATCCACACCACTGGCGCCGCCGCTGATCAGGCGGGTGCAGTTGAGGGGGATTCGTTGGACCAGATCATCCACAGTGAGTTTCCCGGCTTCCCGGGAGCCAACAATTGCTACCTGCATGGCAGTTTTCACCTCCGTGAACCTAATTCTGGTAGAAATTGTAGCACATTTTCGCCCCAAAGGAAACGGTTGACCCAACTTAAAACAGCAGCTTTCAGAAAAATCCCGGTGTACAGTGCCGGGAGTGGAGGAAACAGAGCAGATGAAAAAATTGTACCAGATCGTTGCCGGTGCCGTCAGTTTGGCCATGGTGGCTGTGATGGGGATCGCCTGTTATTACAGCGCTGCTTTGCCCGACCACTTTTATGTGACGGCAGGGGCGGTGTCGGAGGGGATCTCCATCGGTTCGGCACTGGCGATCCAGGGTGAGATCCAGCCCCTCTCTGAGAGAGGTGGGACCGCAGAGCTGACCATGCTGGGCGGCATTGCCGTCAAGCAGGTGGATGTGCAGTTCGTGGACCGGGAGCAGGTGATCCCCTGCGGCTACCCCTTTGGAATCAAGATGTTCACCGAGGGAGTGGTGGTGGTCGGCCTCACCGATGTGGAGGAAAATGGGATCTTCCGCAACCCGGCGCAGGAGGCCGGAATCCGGGTCGGTGATGTTCTCATCGAGCTGGACGGGCAGCCGGTCAGCCTCAACGAAGATGTGGCTGCCATCGTTGCCTCCAGCGGTGGACGGGAAATCCCCTATACGCTCAAGCGGAAGGACCAGACC
>CAKWRB010000107.1:2098-4721 GCA_934845495.1 uncultured bacterium | reverse complement strand
CGGGGCTTTGTTTTGTCCTTGTGATGATGAGAACAGACCTCGACAGAGATGACCGGATTTGATAGAATAATAGACGAAAGCAGAAGGTTTTCAGCCGGTATAGACTGCCGGGAAATGATGCAAGAGGAGAGATGAAGCTTTGTTTACTGCAGAGCAATATGTGCGTCCCGCCTCCTTACAGGAGGCATTGGAACTCAACCAAAAGCGCAGCAGCACCATTCTGGGTGGAGGCTGCTGGCTTCGCCTTGGGAAAAAGCGGATTGGTACGCTCATCGACCTGAGTGACCTGGGCCTGGACCGGATCGAGGAGCAGGATGGCTGGGTGCGGATCGGAGCTATGGTGTCCCTGCGCCAGCTGGAGACCAGCCCGCTTCTCCGGGAACGATTCGGCAGCCTGTTTGCCGAGATGACCGGACACATCGTCGGGGTCCAGTTCCGGGAGTGTGCCACATTGGGCGGAAGTGTCTGGGGACGGTTCGGCTTTTCGGATCTTCTCACCGGCCTGCTGGCGCTGGACTGTGAGGTGGAGCTGGCAGAGGCCGGGCGGATTCCCCTGGAGGACTTTGCAGCCCGGAAAGCCGACCGGGATATCCTGGCGGCAGTGTGGGTGCGAGTCAACGGTCGACGGGCTGTCTACCATACAGTGCGCAATGCCGGTACCGATTTCCCGGTGCTGGCCTGTGCAGTCTCCCGGGGTGAAGGGGAGACTGCCTATCGGGTGAGCATCGGTGCCCGCCCCATGAAGGCGGTATCGCTGGAGACCACAGCGGAGGCACTGGAAACAGCGCTTGACGGCATATCCTTTGGAACCAATCTGCGGGCAGGTGAGGCATACCGCCGCCATCTGGCATCGGTTCTGGCAAACCGGGGTATCCGGGAACTGGAGGGAGAACAGGCATGACGATTACTGTAACACTGAATGGTACGGTGCGTACGGCTGAGGTACGGCCCGACACTACTTTGTTTGATTTCCTGCGGGAGCAGGGCTGCTACTCGGTGAAGTGCGGCTGTGAGACCTCCAACTGCGGGCTCTGCACCGTCCATCTGGATGGGCGCCCGGTGCTGTCCTGCAGCATGCTGGCTGTCCGTGCGGACGGCCATACCATTGACACCCTGGAGGGCCTTCAAGAGGAGGCTGCTGCCTTCGGTGCCTGCTTGGCAGACGAAGGTGCCGAGCAGTGCGGATTCTGCAGCCCCGGCCTGATCCTGTCGGTGCTGGCGCTGGCACGGGAACTTCACGACCCCACCGATGACGAGATCCGGCACTACCTGGCCGGCAATCTCTGCCGCTGTACCGGGTACCAGGGCCAGCTGCGAGCCATCCGCCGATATCTCTCCCAGAGAAAGGAGGCTGACTGCTGATGAGCAAAACCAAATTTGTCAGCCGGGCTGTCCGGAAAAAGGACTCCCAGGCACTGGTGACCGGCAAACCGGTCTACACCGGGGATCTGGTGCCGCCCGGAGCCCTGACCGTCAAGCTGCTGCGCAGCCCCCATGCCCGGGCCTGGATCGAGGAGATCGACTGCACCGCTGCCCGGAAGATTCCGGGGGTAGTGGCAATCTATACCTGGCAGGATGTGCCCCAGAGCCGGTTTACCACCGCCGGTCAGACCTATCCGGAGCCCAGCCCCTATGACCGTCTGATCCTGGACCGGCAGCTCCGCTGCGCCGGTGATCCGGTGGCCATTGTGGCAGCGGAGACTCCGGATGCGGTCCACAAAGCCTTGGAGCGCATCAAGGTGCGCTATCAGGTCCAGGAACCGCTCCTGGACTTTACCAAGGCCAAGGATAACCCCATCGTGGTGCATCCGGAGGAGAACTTCCGTACGCTCTGTGATGTGGGTACCGATGCCAACCGCAACCTCTGCAGCACCGAAGAGAGCGAAGTGGGGGATGTGGAGGCAGAGCTGGCTGCCAGTGAGGTGGTGCTCACCCGTACCTATCACACCAAGGCCAACAGCCAGTCGATGATGGAGACCTTCCGCACCTTCAGCTATCTGGATGAGTACAGCCGCCTGTGCGTGGTCAGTTCCACCCAGGTGCCCTTCCATGTGCGCCGGATCCTCTCCAATGCCCTGGAGATGAAAAAGGCGGATATCCGAGTCGTAAAGCCCCGCATCGGCGGCGGCTTCGGTGCCAAGCAAAGCTCGGTGAGTGAGGTGTTCCCGGCCTTTGTCACCCGGATGACCGGCCGCCCAGCCTATCTGGAATTTACCCGGCAGGAGAGCCTGACCAACGGCTCGCCCCGGCATGAGATGCAGCTCACCGTGCGCATCGGTGCCGACCGGGATGGAACACTCCGGGCCATCGATCTCTATGTGCTGTCCAATGCAGGCGCCTACGGCGATCATGGCCCCACCACCATCGGCCTGGCAGGGCACAAGTCCATTCCGCTCTATGGCGGGCTGAGGGCCTCCCGGTTCAGCTGTGATGTGGTCTACACCAACACCATGGGTGCCGGTGCTTACCGTGGCTATGGTGCCACTCAGGGAATTTTCGCTGTGGAAAGTGCAGTCAACGAGCTGGCAGCCGAGCTGGGGCTCGATCCGTCGGTGATCCGGGAAAAGAACATGGTGCGGGAAGGCCAGATCATGCCGGCCTATTACAACGAACTGTGCGGCAG
>CAKWRB010000107.1:0-2088 GCA_934845495.1 uncultured bacterium | reverse complement strand
CAGCTGTACCCTGGACCGCTGTCTGGCCCGGGCCAAGGAGATGATCGGCTGGGACGAGAAGTACCCCCGTCGGGTGCTGTCCAATGGACACATCCGCAGTGTGGGTCTGGCGATGGCCATGCAGGGAAGCGGTATCTCCGGTGTGGACATTGCCAGTGTGGAGATCCGGCTCAACGATGACGGATTCTACACCCTGCTGGTGGGCTGCACCGATATGGGTACCGGCTGCGACACCATTCTGGCCCAGATGGCAGCCGACTGCCTGGACTGCGATTATACCGATATTTCGGTGCGTGGTGTGGACACCGACCAGTCCCCCTATGACACCGGCTCCTATGCGTCCTCGACAACCTATGTCACAGGCATGGCTGTGGTCAAGACCTGTGAGATCCTCCGGGGCAAGATCCTGAAGCAGGGCGCTTCCATGCTGGGGGTTCCCGAGGAGGAGGCTGAGTTTGACGGCAAGCGGGTGTGGACAGCGGATGGCCGGGAGGTAAGCCTTTCGGAGATCGGCTATGCCAGCTTTGAGGGACACAACTGCTGCCTGTCGGCCAGTGAATCCCACTCGTCGCCGGTATCGCCGCCGCCCTTTATGGTGGGTGCAGCCGAGATCGATCTCGACCCGGATACCGGGGAGGTGCAGGTGGTAAACTATGCCGCTGCTGTGGACTGCGGCACGATCATCAACCCAGCCCTGGCCCGGGTGCAGACCGAGGGCGGTATTGTGCAGGGAATCGGCATGGCGCTCTATGAAGATGTCTGGTACAATGCAGATGGACGCATGGTGAGCGATTCGCTGATGCAGTACAAGATCCCCACCCGGCTGGAGGCCGGTACGATCCAGGTGGAGTTCGAGAGCAGTTATGAGCCCACTGGTCCCTTTGGCGCCAAGAGCATTGGTGAACTGGTGATCAATACCCCGGCCCCGGCAATTCTGGGTGCGATCCTGAATGCCACTGGTGTGGCATTCCACACCCTGCCGGTCCGCCCAGAGGACATCGCCATGGCCGAGAAGCCGCCGGAACACTGATATCGATTAAAAACACCCTGCCTCTGCTTCAGAACAGCAGGGGCAGGGTGTTTTTTGTGCAGGGGAAAGATCAGAGATTCTCCTTGATCTTCCGGATGGCGTTTTTCTCCAGTCGGCTGATCTGCGCCTGAGAGATGCCGATCTCCTCGGCCACTTCGGTCTGGGTCCGCCCGGCCAGAAACCGCAGCGAGAGGATCTTCTTTTCCCGGTCGTTGAGAGAATCGATGGATTCCCGGATGGACATGGCATCGATCCAGTCCCGGTCGGTGACACCGCTCCCGATCTGGTCCATGACACAGATGGGATCGCCGCCATCCGAATAGATGGGTTCATAGAGGGAGACCGGTTCCACAATAGCGCCCAGCGCCTCATTCACAGCCTGTTCATCCAGGCCAATGTCACGGGCGATTTCCTCGGTGGAGGGGTCCCGATGCAGAACTGATGTGAGAGCCTCCCGGGACTGCAGCGCCTTGTAAGCGGTATCCCGAAGGGAGCGGGAGACCCGCATGGCGTTGTTGTCCCGAAGATAGCGGCGGATCTCCCCGACGATCATGGGAACAGCATAGGTGGAAAACCGGACATCAAAGCTGGGGTCAAAGTGGTCGATGGCCTTGATCAGTCCAATACACCCTACCTGGAACAGGTCGTCGGGGTTTTCGCTGCGGCCGGAAAACTTCTGAACCACACTCAGCACCAGCCGGAGGTTTCCGCTTACCAGCTGCTCTCTGGCCCGGAGATTGCCCTGCCGTACCTCCAGAAGGAGCTGTGTCTTTTTGGCCTCTGTCAGTGTTTCCAGTCGGGCAGTGTTGACACCGGTGATTTCCACTTTGTTCATCTGCTGTACCGTCCTTACTCATCTTGTGATACAGAGAGTATGGGCGGGATACAGCTGTCCATACCGCAGGCAATCGGTGGGAAAATTTCCCAGAAATCGGCAGGAAGACTTGTATTTTTTGCAATTGCCCGATATAATCGGAAGGGAATAACCCGACTGAACAAAGGAAGCAGCAGGTGATAGGACTTGGAAATGAAGGAGATCCTGGCGGCGTCTACCGCAC
>CAKWRB010000106.1 GCA_934845495.1 uncultured bacterium | reverse complement strand
GAGTTCCTTGGCCACCAGGCCATTGATCGAGGCCACTGCTGCCTTCCAGTCGCCGAAGCCAAGAGGAGCAAAAATCCAGGCAAAGCTCTTGCCGATTGCAGCCATCAGGCTGTGGTTGATATCCTCAACTGCGGTAAAGGCACCATCTACAAATCCATAGCTGGAAGTGAACCAGATCACAATGGTGGACAGAAGGATCACAGTACCGGCCTTCTTGATGAAAGACCAGCCACGTTCCCACATACTGCGCAGAACATTGGAGAGAGTGGGCATGTGGTATGCGGGAAGCTCCATAACGAACGGAGCCGGGTCACCTGCAAACAGCCGGGTCTTCTTGAGAATGATTCCCGAGCAGATAATAGCTGCAATTCCCACAAAGTAGGCGCTGGGGGCTACCCACCAGGCATTCCCAAAGAATGCGCCGGCAATCAGGGCAATGATGGGCAACTTGGCGCTGCAAGGGATGAAAGTAGTGGTCATAATGGTCATCTTGCGGTCCCGGTCATTTTCAATAGTGCGGGAAGCCATGATGCCAGGAACACCGCAGCCAGTACCGATGAGCATCGGAATAAACGACTTACCGGACAGGCCGAATCTTCTGAATACCCGGTCCAGAATAAAGGCGACTCGCGCCATATAGCCGCAGGATTCCAGGAAGGCCAGGAAGAAGAACAGTACCAGCATCTGGGGAACGAAGCCCAGAACTGCACCAACACCTGCAACAATACCATCCAGAATCAGGCTCTGAAGCCAGGGTGCACAGCCAACACTCACCAGGAAGCCTTCCACTGCCGGGGGAATGATTTCAACGAACAGCACCTCATTGGTCCAATCGGTGACCATTCCGCCTACGGTGGTAACGGAGATGTAATACACCAGAGTGATGATCAGGGCAAAGATGGGAAGTGCCAGGAAACGGTTGGTCACCACCCGGTCGATCTTATCCGAAGTTGTCATGGATCGGGCCGCCTTTTTCAGGTAGCAGCCCTGAATGATGGAAGAAATATAATTGTAGCGCTCGTTGGTGATGATGCTTTCTGCGTCATCATCGTGCGCTGCTTCCACCCGCTGAATGATATCTTCAACAGCCGGAACACCCTGTACGGACTCTGCGATCTTTTCATCTCGCTCAAAGAGCTTGATCGCAAAGAAATGACTGCGCTCCGTGGGGACAAACCCGGACAACCGCTCCTCGATGAGAGAAAGCGCCTCCTCCACATCAGCAGCAAAGTGATGTGCGGACCGGGGTACAGCTCCCAACTGAGCTGCCTTGACAGCTTTTTCAGCTGCCTCCTTGACCCCCACTCCTTTCATGGCCGAGATCTCTACCACTTCACATCCCAGCAGCCGGGACAGCTCTTCAGTATTGATTTTTACGCCGGTCTTCTCCATGATGTCTGCCATATTGATTGCAATCACCATTGGGATAGAAAGCTCCAAAAGCTGTGTGGTCAAGTAGAGATTTCGTTCCAGGTTGGTACCATCCACAATGTTGAGGATGACATCCGGACGCTCCTGAATCAGGTAGTTACGAGCCACCACCTCTTCCAGTGAATAAGGTGACAGCGAATAGATACCCGGAAGGTCGGTCACCACCACATCGGTGTGACCTTTGAGCTTTCCCTCCTTCTTTTCGACGGTAACGCCGGGCCAGTTTCCTACGAACTGGTTGGAACCAGTCAGTGCATTGAACAATGTTGTCTTACCACTATTGGGGTTGCCCGCAAGAGCAATTTTAATTGACATATCCCTTCTCCTCCTCAAGCTCTCGTTTGAAAGCCCGATACAAATTGTTAGCTTAAGCTAACTTCACGATGTGCTTTTACTCCACCTCAATGGCGGCGGCATCCTCCTTGCGGATGGAAAGCTCATATCCACGCACTGTCAGTTCAATGGGGTCACCCAGCGGGGCAACCTTCCGTACCGAAACGGTCACGCCCTTTGTGATCCCCATATCCATGATCCGGCGCTTTACAGCACCTTCTCCATGCAGGCGAACCACTGTGGCGCTCTGTCCTGGGGTAATATCCTTGAGTGTTTTCATACCATACTCCTCCTACACCATGATCCGGTTGGCAAGGCCACGATCAAGAGCGATTCTTGAATCCTTAACTCCGAGGATCAGATTTCCATGGATTTCCGAAACGACGGTTACGCACTCGCCTTCCACAAGTCCCAAACTGGAGAGAAAACGCCGTACCTCATCCTTTCCGGTAATCTTCTTAATGGTATCGGTCGAACCAACCGAAAGCATGCTCAGTGGCATCATAATTTCCTCCTCCGTCAATCCAGCGCTCTGATATATTAGCCTTAACTAACCATCTTGCTTAGAGTATAAACTTCAGAAGGCACTTTGTCAATAAATTATTGAGCATTTTTGTTTGTTGCAACTAACTTTTAGATATAGCACAAAAAATTTTAATGTTCACGGAATATTTTAGATAATTTACTCCCTATCTTTCTTTTTGCTGCACCGATTTTTGCTATTTTATTGACGGAGAATTCTTGATGCGGTATTGTTAAAATAGCATTTGATACCCGGAAGGAGCAAAGCTATGTACAAGATTCTGATTGTGGAGGATGACCCGGTCATCGCCTCCACTCTGGCCCGGCAGCTGTCACGCTGGAACTACGAGGCAAGTTATATCCAGAAATTCGACCGTGTGATGCAGGAGTTTGAACAGGTACATCCAGACCTGGTGCTGATGGATATCAGCCTTCCTTTTTTCAGTGGGTACTACTGGTGTGCTGAAATCCGGAAAATCAGCTCGGTTCCAATCATATTCCTCTCTTCTGCTGCCGATGAAATGAATCAGGTAATGGCACTGAGTATGGGTGGCGATGATTTTATTTCCAAGCCCTTTGGCATGGAACTGGCAATCGCCAAAATCGGTGCTGTACTCCGCCGCGCCTATGACCTTCCGGCCGCTTCCAGCCAGCTGCATGCTGGCAATGCTGTGTTGGATCTCCAGGAAGCAGCACTGGTATCTGGCAGCGAAAAGATCTCCCTTTCCAAAAACGAATTCTTGATTTTGAGGATCCTGTTCGAACATAAGAACTCACCGGTCTCCCGAGAGGAACTGATTCGGGCCCTGTGGAATGACGAGAGTTTTATCGATGATAACACCCTGACCGTAAATATAGCACGGATCCGGAAAAAGTTGGAGGAAATCGGGCTGCGGGACTTTATTCAAACCCGGAAGGGCCTTGGCTATCTGATTGAGGAGAAGGTACATGACTGAGTGGCTAAAGCTGACATTTCAATATCTTTATCGGGTCCGCGGCAGCCTTTTGCTGCACACTGCCAGCTGCTGCTCCATAGCACTGATTGCCTCCCTATACCATATCCCTGTTCAGGCCATCGGCTATATAATCCTGTTCATCTCTGCGATGGCCTTTCTCTTTTTTGGACTTGGATGCCATCAGTTCCGCCGAAGGATGCAGCATCTCAAGGTGGTTTGGAACGGAGCAGATATCCAGCTGGGGGCCCTTCCCCCTGCACACGACGCTATGGAGGAACTTTATCAGGCGATCCTGCATAAAACCGCAGATCGAACAATTCGGGCAGAAACGGCCTCGGAAACAGCAATGCGTCGTTCTGATCTCTATTATACTCGATGGTCTCACCAGGTAAAAACACCTCTGGCGGCTCTCCGTCTACTTTTGCACGAAGACCCAATCAACCGTTCCGCCTGTGAAAACGAACTGCTGAAAACCGAACAGTATGTGGAGATGGCTCTGCAGTATCAGCGCCTGAAATCCACCGAAAATGATCTGGTTCTCACCTTCTGTCCCCTGGACCGGGTGGTACGGAATACAGTCAAATCGTTGGCTTCGCTCTTCATCGGGCGGAATCTGTCACTGGAAATTGAGAACATCAGCGTCCAGGTTCTGACCGATGAGAAATGGCTGCAGTTTGTATTGGAACAGATTTTGAGCAATGCCGCCAAATACACTCAGCAAGGCGGGGTGAGCGTCTGGCTTTCAGATCCGGCACGTCCTGTGTTGGTCATCCAGGACACCGGTATCGGAATCCAGCCGGAAGACCTGCCCCGAGTGACCGATTGGGGTTATACAGGGCAGAATGGCCATGCCGGAACCCGGTCGACTGGTATCGGCCTGGCACTCTGCAAGGAGACATTGGATCTGCTGGGGCACCGGATGTGGATCGAATCCTCTCCCGGAGTCGGGACCAGCGTCTATTTGGACCTTTCGCAAAACGCCTTGGAGATCTTTGGATAAACCTTTCAAAATTGTAAGATAGCGGGCGGGGATTGTAAGCTGATTCGATGGCATACAGTCCCTGTTTGGTTTATGATGGAATATGAAAGGAGGGGCTGCTATGAAACGGTTCATTCGATTTATACTTCGCTTCATTTTGCTCCCGACACTGCTTATTGCAGCGATCCCCACAGCCATGCTGATTCGGAATGGGTATGAGGTCTATGCATCAGCATTGGCGACCTGCCCTGTCCAGGAGATGGCCGAACGGATCGAAGCAAAACCGGATTTTATATCAGTGGAAGAACTTCCACAGATCTACCTGGATGCAGTGATCAGTGTCGAGGACCATCGTTTCTACTCCCACCCTGGTGTCGATCCCCTGGCGATTGCGCGTGCTGCGTTTAACGATCTCCGAACCCTCTCCTTTGCCGAGGGAGGAAGCACGATTACCCAGCAGCTGGCCAAAAACGAATATTTCACGCAGGAAAAAACGCTGACGAGAAAGGTTGCAGAGGTGTTCATGGCTCTGGAAATTGAGCAGGAATTGG
>CAKWRB010000105.1 GCA_934845495.1 uncultured bacterium | reverse complement strand
ATTTCCGCGCACCGACAGGTACAGGTTTTGTGCCTGCCGCAGCGTATCCGTACCGGCGCCTGCCCGCTTGTTGTTCTTGATGACCCAGTTGGCAACTGCCCGCTCCTCGGGGGTAAATGTGGCAAGAATCTCTGTCTCATCTTCCGGTGTCACCCGGAACTCCAGTTCCCGCCCTGCCGGATCCAGCGCATACAGGATCGGCCGATCCAACAGCGACTGGATCTGTTCGGCCGCCACACGAATGATTTCCCACTCGTCCCGGCCCTGCTGCAATTTCTGGCTGCAGGTCATGAGCAGTTCCATGTAATAGGCCTTCTGGGCGGATTGACGGGCCTGCTTCTTCACCTGTGTGGCCAAACTGCTGGAAAGCACGCTGGCCAGCAGCATGATCAGAAAGGTGACCGGATAATCGGGATCTGTTGCTGCCAGGGTAAACCGCGGCACTGTAAAGAGAAAATTAAAGGCAATGACACTCAGGAGAGAGGCAAGCGCCCCATAGAGCTGTCCCGGGGTCCAGACCGCCGCAATCAGCACACCCAGCAGATAAACTGTGATGATGTTGGCTTCCCGCAGGCCCACCGAATAAAAGCACAGGTTGATCAGGGAGGCCGTCCCTACAATTGCAGCCACTTTGAGAAGTTCCCGTGACTGCAGCGGCTGTGGCCAGCGCGGTTTGTGCGTCCACTTCTTGTGATACACCGGCTGGTTATCCGGGATAATATAGATGTCGATATCTCCTGCCAACCGGGTGAGCTGGTCCACCAGGGGCCGGCTTTTTAAGGGAGAGGAGGCCTTGTGATTGGTGCGACCGATCACAATTTTGGTCACACCGCTGACCCGGGCATACTCTGCAATCTGCACAGCCGGGTCCTCCCCATATACGGTGGCAATCTGAGCCCCAAGCTGCTCGGCCAGCCGCAGATTGTCCCGCAGCCTCTGAAGGTTTTCCCCTTTCAGCTCCCGGGTTTCCGGTGTTTCCACAAACAGTGCGGTAAATCCGCTGTGAAAAGCCTCCGCCATCCGTGCAGCTGTGCGCAGTACCTTGGGATTGGAGGGTGAACTGGACAGGCAGACCAGAATGTGCTCGCCTGCTTTCGCCGCTGCTTCACTGCCGCTTTTTTGGGCATGGCGGCTCAACCGATCTGCAGTTCGCCGCAGTGCGATCTCCCGCAGTGCCGCCAGATTATCCCGGACAAAAAAGTGATTCAGCGCACGGGCAGCCTGCTTCTGCTGATAGATTTTTCCTTCCCGCAGACGCTCGATCAAGTCGTCCGGCTCAATATCCACCAGCTCCACCTGATCGGCAGAGTCAAATACAGAATCCGGAATACGCTCGCTCACCGATACCTGTGTAATGGAGGCCACCAGGTCATGCAGCGATTCCAGATGCTGCACATTGACGGTGGTGTATACATCGATTCCGGCCCGCAGCAGCTCCTGAACATCCTGATACCGTTTGAGGTGGCGGCTTCCTGCGGCATTGCTGTGTGCCAGCTCGTCCACCAAAATCAGCTGTGGGTGCCGTTCCAGTGCAGCATCCAGGTCAAACTCCCGAAGGTCGATGCCGCGGTATTCCACCTGCCAGGTGGGCAGCTGTTCCAATCCTTCCAGCAAAGCCAATGTGTCCGGACGGGTGTGTCGTTCGATATAGCCAACTACCACATCTACTCCCTGTCGCTGTGCCAGATGCGCTGCCTTAAGCATGGCAAATGTTTTACCGACTCCAGCTGCATAGCCGAAGAAAATCTTCAGCCTCCCTGTCCGGGCCACCTGCTCCCTTGGATTTTCCATGCCTGCCCCTCCACTTCATTCATTCGTGCCTCTTATTATAGCAGATTTTCTCTTGCATAGATATTAAAATGCGCCAGTTCTGTATTAAGATTCCATAAAGGCAAGTCCCGGTGTTTATTCCATCTTAATCAGCAAAACAAAGTGCTAACACCATCTTTTTGAAGCAGGTGATATACTGAACGCAGATCAATTGGAAAGGATGCTCCACGATGAAACGCGAATTTCACTTTACTACTCACCCCACTCTGTGTGCCGATCCGCTCTGGGCCGACCCCGACCGCCTGCCGGATCAGCCCTCTGTTCCAGCTTCCCGGCTGCCCAAGCACCCGGTTGGACTGCGTCTTCTTCTTCTGGTGGGGGTCCCCTCCGGGATCCTGCTGGCTCTGGGTGGTGTCGCCTGGCTAATCGGTCTTTTCTGCCTGTAAAACAGGGAACCTCTCGTCCCAAACTCATCGGCGAAGGATGTAGTCCTCTGCGCCACTGATGTATTTTTCATAATCGATGCGGACGATCGTGTCACACCGGAAGTTATGATAGCCCATACGGCCTGCCCATCCGATGTAGCAGATGGTCCCATCCGGGCAAAGCGCCATCACATCGTCTGCCATACGCTCTGTTGCTGCCATACCGTCGCCATATCCAATTCCCTCCATCGTTGCATCTGCCATAAAGCGGTAGCGGATCGCCTTGCTGCGAAGCAGGATATAGACCTTGTCGCCTCTGCCGATCAGTTCTCGAATCGTTCTCATTTTTATGCACTCCTGTATCCAGTCATTTCCTACAAGAGCATAAAAAAACAACCCCATCGTTCACGACGGGGTTACATAAACCAGATTGACATAGCCCCATCGTTCAAGCATTAGCACCTTACCCTCCGGCAGGTTGCTGTGCGGTCATTGAGCTTGTCTCTCGCGCACTCTTTATAGGATATTTTTATTATACCGGCCCGGGCGCTCGATGTCAACCGAGGCCCTTTTCGCCTTTGGTGATTTGGGATCACCGCTTTATTTCCATGCAGTAAAACGATGGCCTGTTGGGATATCTCTTATCCGGGGTGTTCCAAATATCAGCGCAATCAATGTCTTTGATATGGGCTGTTGTGAGCTCTGAGATGGATACCGTGCTCCTGTGGACGACAGGTCTGTCTTCAAACTCATCATAATCCATGAGCCACACATGCCAGAACTCTATGGAATCTGTGTCCTGCAAAGCCTTTCGAATATAGTCAATCACCCGTTTCGCTCTACCTTCTGTATAATTCCACTCCAAATATACTGCATATCTCTTTTGGGTATAGCTCTCCGCATCTGTAAAGGCACATAGAAAATAGTCATCATCCGCACAGCCATCGTATACCGTGTCATCATCTGTATGAATGCCCAGCAGATCGTTCTGCGAAGGTGCGATTCCGACCAGGGGATTGTCTGAAGCAATAAATGTTAGAATACTCATTGTAAACTCCACAATAACATATCACATTTTGTACTTGAATCATCTTCGTATATGATTCTTTTCTTACCAATATTTAGTAAAACAAGTCGAGGCTGGCTCCCTCACTCCAACTACATAAAGGCGGCATCCCAGTCGGAAACAATCTACTGCAAGCCGGAAAACAAGGGACACTGAAGATCCGCCACATCGTCCAGCGGAATCCGGGTGCCATCCGTCAATACCAGCAGCCGTGCATATGCATCCACCCGCTGGAGACGGGCGGTCACGGTCCGGTACTGGCCTCCCTCTTTTCTGGCATCCGGCTGGAACCAGGTCACACTGATTTCAGGCTGCTCGTCAATGTGTTCCAGGAGAAGGTGTTGCTTGAGATCCAACAACCCCTGGATATCCTCGCTCAATTCTGCTTTCCGATCGGTCAGACGGGCGGTTTCCGATACGGCAGCCCCATGGCCTGTAAGAGCTGCAAAGGGAGAGAACTGCGCCGCCCGATCTGCCATAGACATTCGTGGGTGTCTCGACGAAGTGGGATGCGGCAGATGAAGGATGTCATCATATTTTCCACTCACTGCTGATGTCCTCCAATCTTCTGGTTGCGTTCTCTGGCGGTGGCACCCTCCTCCAGGTTCATTCCCTTGAGGATGGCATTCTTTCCATACTTCTTCTTGATTCCCAGCATGGCCTCCTGGAGTTTTTTCTCCCGGGCATGGGCTGCCTCCTGTTTGGCCTGCTGCTCTTCCTGTGCCGCATAATCGGTGAACAGATCCAGCTGCTCCGGCTGCTGACGCCGATGGGCTTCTGCCTCATCCACCAGGTGGTTGGCACTGATGCTCAACCGGCGGATCAGCAGCGAGCGATCCATAATGCGGTCGTAAAGCGCACTGACCGCCTCCATCAGATCCTGTGATGACGAGGAATACTGCTCCAGATTGGCTGTACCATGCGCATGTTTCGGAATCTTGCGCCCATAGGGGTCGGTGGTCACTGGGCCGGTATATCGCTTCCGGCGCTCCGGATCGGTGAGATTTTCAATATCATACCCCACTGTAAGCACCAGCTGATTGGTCATCAGACCTTTGTCCACCAGATCAAGGGCCAGTGAATCTGCCATCTCCCGCACCACCAACCGGGCCTGCTCAAAGGAATAGGGATCCTGCAGCACCTGACCGGACACAACGCTCTTGTGTTCCGGCCGATAGGCTTTGACATCTGCAATGGTGCAGGGTTCCCAGCCCCAGGCATGGTCGATGAGTAGTTCCGCATTCTTGCCAAACAGCTTGTAGAGCAGCTCTTCGTTATAGTATTCCTCCGGTCTTCCCAGGGAACAGCGGGCAATATCTCCCATCGTATAAAGCCCCTGTGCTTCCAGCCGGGCGGTGTACCCCTTTCCCACCCGCCAGAAGTCGGTCAAGGGACGATGATCCCAGAGCAACTGACGATAGCTCATCTCATCCAGTTCCGCGATCCGCACCCCATACTCGTCTGCCGGGACATGTTTTGCTTCGATGTCCATGGCAATCTTGGCCAGGTAGAGATTGCTGCCAATGCCTGCCGCAGATATTGCACCCGCCGTCACCGCCGCAGGTGGTAAGTCTATCAGCCTG
>CAKWRB010000104.1:1720-4904 GCA_934845495.1 uncultured bacterium | reverse complement strand
ATGGTGAACAGTGTCTGCTTACGCTCCACAAAAAACCCCCCCTTGACTGTCCTGTTACAGGACGGTTTAAGATATAGATAGTATAGCAAAAAAGAAGGAAGAATCAAAGGCAGTCAATCAAAAAACGAACAGGAGGTATTACAAAATCCTATGAAAACGATCTTTTCCAAGGTGCGGCTCAGCCGAAAACAGATCGCCGGGCTCACCGTCCTGATCCTGCTCTCCGCCATCGGGCAGATGATGCTCCCCTCGCTACTGGCCCAGATGATCAACGGCGGTGTTGCCGTGGGCTCCCCTTCGGCAATCCGTGTTCTGGCGGTGATCATGGTGGCCATCACCGTCTGCTCCTGCCTGATCAACCTCGCATCGGTGCGGGTGGCTTCTGCCATCTCCACCGACTTTGCCGCCAAGCTGCGCGGTATCGTCTTTGACCGGGTGCAGACCTTCTCCTCGGCTGAGATGGACAAATTCGGGACCGCCAGTCTGGTGACCCGCAGCACCTCGGACATCACCAATGTACAGAACTTTCTCACCCTGCTGCTGCGTGTGGGGATGCTGGCGCCAATGATGGCCATTGCCGGGCTGGTCTTTTCCTCAGCCACTGGCGGCAAGGTGAGTTCGGTGCTTGTCATCGCCATTCCGGTGCTGCTGGCCGCGCTGTCCATCATTGTGGTGCTGGCCTCCCGCTACTCCATCCGGCTGCGGCAGAAACTGGACCAGATCAACCGGCTGTTC
Organism: uncultured bacterium; assembly: GCA_934845495.1. Taxonomy (GTDB): domain Bacteria; phylum Bacillota; class Clostridia; order Oscillospirales; family Ruminococcaceae; genus Avimicrobium. Next base: position 4,169 of record CAKWRB010000104.1, on the reverse strand, counting down.
CTGGAGTCGCTGGAAGGGGTCCGGGTGATTCGCGCCTTCAATAAGCAGAAGGCGGAAAGTGACCGCTTTGACAGCGCCAATGCCGATTTTGCCGGCACCGCCATGGCAGCCGGCCGGATCACCAGCCTGCTGATCCCCGCCATCAATGTGATCTTTGGCGTAACCACTGCCGCCGTCCTGGGCCTGGGCGCCCACTATGCCGAAACCGGTGTAATGGAGGTGGGCTCGCTGGTGGCAAACAGCCAGTACATCAGCATGGTGCTGACCTCGGTGATCATGCTGTCGATGGTGATCATGATGTTTCCCACCTCCTATGCCTGTGCCGCCCGCATCGCCGAAGTGCTGGAGACCGAAACCAGCATCCGGGACGGGGTCTACCCCTTTGAGCAGCGGCCGCTGCGCTCCACTCTGGAATTCCGCCATGTAACCTTTGCCTATCCGGGCGCACAGGAGCCGATCCTCAAGGACATCAGCTTTGTATCCCGACCGGGTGAGGTGACCGCTATCATCGGCGGCACTGGGCGCGGAAAATCCAGCATCCTGAAGCTGATCCCCCGTCTCTACGACCCGCTGTTCGGTGAGATCCTGGTGGATGGGGTCAACATCCGGGAGTACCACTTGGAGGACCTGCGGTCGATCATCGGCTATGTGCCCCAGAAGAATGTGCTCTTCTCCGGAGATATTGCCTCCAACCTGAACTTCGGCAAGAAGGACGGCACCCAGGAGGACTGGATCGAAGCCGCCCGGATTGCCTGCGCCGAGGAGTTCATCGAGAAAAAGCCGGAGGGCTACCATGACCGCATCGCCCAGGGCGGCTCCAATCTGTCCGGCGGACAGCGGCAGCGCATGGCCATTGCCCGTGCCCTGATGAAAAAGGCGGAGATCTATGTCTTTGACGACAGCTTTTCCGCACTGGATATGAAAACCGACCAGACCCTGCGCAAAAACCTGAAGGCGAGCATCGGCGATGCCTCGGTAATCCTGGTGGCACAGCGCATCAGCTCCATTCTGGATGCCGACCGGATCCTGGTGGTGGACGACGGACAGATCGTGGGACAGGGTACCCACCGGGAACTGCTGGACAGCTGCCCGCTGTACCGGGAAATCGCCGAAATCCAGTTGGGAAAGGAGGCTGTGTGATATGACAAACCGAACCATCTTCCGGCGGCTGATGGGCTACCTAAAAACCCACCGGCTGCCCCTGTTCTTCTGTATGCTCTTTGCGGTGATCAGCACCGGCTTTATGGTGCTGGCGCCCTACCTCATCGGAACGATCACCACCACGCTGTTCGCCAGCGCCGCCGACGGCGTTTTCTACTGGGATCGGATCCTGTGGCTGCTGGCTGCTCTGGTGGCCCTGTACCTGGTATCCCAGTTCTTCACCTTCCTGCAGGGGTTCGGCATGGCAAAGATCACCGCCTCGGTCATGCAGACGCTTCGCAGTGACATCGACCGGAAAATGCACCGGCTGAAGCTGGATTACTACGACACCCACACCCACGGCGATATCCTCAGCACCATCACCAACGATGTGGACACCATCAACAACACCATCAGCCAGAACCTCACCTCGGTGGTTGCCCAGGTGACCACCGCCATCGGCGTCCTGCTGATGATGCTGGCCATCAGCCCCAAGCTGACCCTGATCCCGGTGGTCATGGTGCCGCTTTCCCTGCTGAGCGCTGCCGGTGTGATGAAGGCCAGCGAAAAACACTATGAACAGCAGCAGAACCTGATCGGAAGCCTCAACGGCTATGTGGAGGAGGTATACAACGGCCAGCAGGTGGTGCAGTGCTTCAACCACCAGAAAAAATCCCGTGCCACCTTTGCCGGGCTGAATGAGGCACTGCGGGACAGCTCCCGCAAGGCCGAAGTGACTGCCGGCTCCATCAGCCCCACCACCACACTGGTCAACGACCTGGGCTATGTGGTGTGTGCCACCATCGGCTGCCTGTGGGCCATTGCCGGCCGGATCACCGTGGGCAATGTCCAGGCCATACTGGAGTACACCTGGCGCTTTGCCGACCCCTTCTCCTCGCTGGCAGGTATGGCAGGCAGCTTCAGTGCAGCCGCCGCTGCCGGGAGCCGTATCTTCTCCCTGCTGGATGCCGAGGAGGAGCTGCCCGATGCCCCGGATGCCGTCATTCCCGAGGAGCGGAGCGGTCGGGTCACCTTCCGCAATGTGAAGTTCGGCTACACCCCGAACCATCTGCTGATGAAGGGTGTGGATCTGACGGTGCAGCCCGGCCAGAAGGTGGCCATCGTCGGACCCACCGGTGCCGGCAAAACCACCCTTATCAACCTGCTGATGCGCTTCTACGAAACCAACGGCGGTGTGATCGAAGTGGACGGCACCGACATCCGCCGGATGCCCCGGGCCGAGCTGCGGAATCGCTTTGGCATGGTGCTGCAGGACACCTGGCTCTTTGAGGGAACCATTGCCGAGAAC
>CAKWRB010000104.1:0-1710 GCA_934845495.1 uncultured bacterium | reverse complement strand
CCTACTCCTCCGACAATCCCATGGACCGGGAACAGGTGATCCAGGCCGCCCGCTCCGCCTGTGCCCACGACTTCATCAAAATCCTGCCCGGCGGCTATGATATGGTTCTCAGCAAGGGAGCAGAAAACATCTCCCAGGGCGAGCGCCAGCTGCTCACCATCGCCCGGGCCATCGCCTCCGACCCGGAGATCCTGATCCTGGACGAAGCCACCAGCAATGTGGATACCCACACCGAGGTGCTGATCCAGCGGGCCATGGCGGAACTGATGAAGGGCCGCACCAGCTTTGTGATCGCGCACCGGCTTTCCACCATCCGGGATGCGGATATGATCCTGTATATGGAGGAGGGCACCATCCAGGAGGTCGGGACCCACGAGGAACTGATGGCCCGCCAGGGGAAATATGCAGCGCTGTACAACAGCCAGTTCTCCTGATCCCTGCGCATCCCTCTTGACAAAGGACACTGCCTTCTGATAAGATAGATAAAATCCTGGCAGGCAAACCAATGTGCGGTTTGCCTGCCACTCTTTATACGCAGGAAAACCTGCAAATCTACTCTGAATCAGAATGAAAAGGTGATCATATGACAACTGACCGTTCCCAGAACCGCTCAGAAGAGCGATTAGAAAAGAATATCCTGCTGCTCTCCTTCCTCGCCGGTGTCGGATTTGTGATTGCGGAGCTGTTCTATGCCGTTTACAGCCATTCCCAGTCCACCTTGATGGATGCCCTGTACGATGCCTCTGAGCTGGTATTCATCATCCTGCTGCTCTTCCTGACCCCACTGTTCCACCGGCCCATCTCGGAAAAGCACCCCTACGGCTTCTATCAAATCGAATCCTTCTTCATTCTGGCCAAGGGCATTATGATGACTTCAGTGACCTTCAGCGTGCTGGCCAGCGTCGTTGAAAAGCTCTTCTCGGGCGGAAACCCGGTCAACAAGGGGCAGGTTTCCCTGTTCCAGCTGGTGCTGGGCCTGGTGAGCCTGCTGATCCTGTGCATCATGAAGGTGATGAGCCGGACCATCAGCTCCCCTACCGTGGATGCTGAGATCCTCGGCTGGAAGATGGATGTCGGTTACAGTCTGGGCATGTCCGTGGCCTTTTTTGCTGCAACCTACCTGCAGAACACCCCTCTGGCCTTCCTCTCGCCCTATTTTGACCAGATCATTGCCCTGCTGGTGATGATCTTCATGCTGCCGGAAACCGTCCGGATGCTCCTTAACACCTGCCGGGAGCTGTTCCTGTTCTCGCCTGACCAGGAGACGGTGGACCGGATCAAGGAGCTGTCCGGGGCGGTTTTGTGCGACTACCCGTTCACCCCCGTGTTCTACGACATCTCCCGCACCGGCCGCCGACTGTGGATCGCCGTCTACTTCCAGAGCGAGAGCGACTGCATTTCGGTCAGGGCCGTGCAGGAGGCTACCGACCGGCTCAACAGGCAGATCGCCCGGGAGTTCCCCGATGCCGCCTGCGAGCTGATCCTGGACAACCATCCGTCTGAGATCCTGCGGACCGACCCGGAGGGTCAGATGGCCTGACCATGGCTTCCCCAAAACCGGCGCCCTTTCCAGGTGCCGGTTTTTACTTTGGGACTTTCTCTTGACACCGGCCCCCTCCGGGGAGCAGAATAGAGGAGAAATGCAGCCCAGAGAATTCCATACAGAAATGAGTTGATTCCCATAAACAAACGATCCACTCCCCCCAGCGC
>CAKWRB010000103.1:2224-4907 GCA_934845495.1 uncultured bacterium | reverse complement strand
GTTGAGTATGGATGAAGCAGTTGGGCGCTTGTTGTTGCGTTCGTTCGGCATTTTAACCCCTCCTCTTAGAACCGGTAGTACAGGAACGGATTGTAGCTCTGCCCGCTGAGCATTGCAGTACAGATCAGCAGGATCCCCAGATTCATGATCGGCGCCAGAACACCCAGGATCACCTGGCGGGGACGGCTATCTGCCGCAGCCACGGCCAGACGCTCGGATGCAATCCGGGCCAGCGGCATACAGAAAACAATCGCCAGAATCAGCCAAAACAGGTTTGCCTCCAGGGCTAGGACCGTCTGGGAATTGGAAAGTGGTTGCCCCGACAGGCCAAACATAATGGCCAGATACTGTCCTGCCCGGGAAAGATCGGTAAAGTAGAAGATCACCCAGCTGATAAGCACCACAAAGAGCAGATAGAAATGGCTGATAAATCCAGGCAGCTTTTCCAGGATGCTGCGCAGGCCCACCCGTTCCAGTGCAATCAACACACCGAAGAACAGGCCCCAGAGAATGAAGTTCCAGCTGGCTCCATGCCACAGACCGGTGGCAAACCACACCAGGAACAGATTGCGCCAGGCATGACTGCGATTTCCGCCCAGCGGGATATACAGATAATCCCGCAGAAAGCTGCTCAAAGAAATATGCCACCGCCGCCAGAACTCCGTTGCAGTTTTGGCGATGTAGGGATAGTTGAAGTTCTCTACAAAATGGAAGCCAAACATCAGCCCCAGACCGATCGCCATATCCGAATAACCAGAAAAATCGTAGTAGATCTGCAGCATAAACAGTACTGCGCCAAACCAGCTGCCCAGCACAGTCACCTTGGAGAGGTCCCCGTCCATATACTGAACCAGAAGCGATCCAGCGACATTGGCAACTGCCACTTTTTTGAGAAGGCCTATGCAGAACCGGGTGATTCCGTGGCTGATGTCGTTGACATTGGCTGTACGGTGATCGATCTCCCGAGCCACATCCGAGTAGCGGACGATAGGGCCTGCCACCAGCTGGAAGTACATGGATACATACATCATAAAGCGGAGGAAGGACGATTGCGCCTTGACCTCACCCCGATGGACATCCACAATGTAAGAAATCATCTGAAAGGTGTAGAAGCTGATGCCAATCGGCAGCGAGAACTTCGGAACCGGCAGTGAAACCGGAAGGATCGCGTTGAGATTCTCCACCAGAAAACCGCTGTACTTAAAGATCCCCAGCAACGACAGGCTGATCGTCACCGCAAGAACAAGAGCTGCCTTCCCCTTCCAGGTCCCGGCAAAGCGCTCCACCAACAGGCTGCACAGCCACACCAGAAATCCCGATGCCAGCAGCAGGAAAACCCAAACCGGTTCCCCCCAGGCGTAGAACAGAAAAGACATCGCCACCAATACAAAATTCCGTACTGTATAGCTGCGTGTTGCATAGTAGAGAATCAGATTGACTGGAAGAAAAATATAGAGGAAAAAGAGATTGGCAAATACCATAGCAGAAACGCTCCGTTACAAATCTTGTTCAGAAAACTGTGGAACTCTCCACAGCAAATACCGATTCTATTCTATCACAATCCGCACGGAAATAAAAGCGTTCCCCCTGTCTTGTACAGAAAAAACCGCTTGTCTTCTGCACTTTTCCGCTCCGCTGTACAAGAAAAAGCCCCTGCTGTCCAGCAGGGACTTTTGGGAAGGGAGCTTTACTTGCAGAGTTCTGCAATGAAATCCTTCATAAAATCATAGACACGGGCATAGGAATCAATGTCCATCCACTCGGTTACTGTGTGCTCATCACCAGAGGTGCAGCCCAGTGTAACAATGTCCATTCCCGGCATTTTTTCGCTGAACACACCCAGTTCCAGGCCACCGTGCACTGCCAGCTCCCGCATCTCCTCGCCAGTGCGCTCGCGATACATCTTTTTGGCCAACTCGCGCATCTTGGAGTCTGCCATGTACGGCCAGGCGGGCATCCAGCTGCCTACCCATACATCGGTCATACCAGCCAGCTTTCCAACCGTGCAGATGTTGTCTACATAATCATCGTTGAGGCTCTTGCTGGAAGAACGCAGCATGGTATCCACTGTGATCTTATCCTCCAGAGTCTTAACAACACCCATATTGGTGGAGGTCACTGGAAGGCCCGGAACCAGTTTGTTCATCATCCGCACGCCATTGGGCACATTGTACAGACACTCTACCACCGCCTTGCTCACAGCTTCAGAAAGCATTTTATCTGCTGCAGCATCGTGAACTGTAACAACCAGATCTGGGTCGCTGGCTGCCAGCTCCTCACCGATTTCGGCAGCGACCTGGTTGATTCGGTCAATCACTGCCTGCTTCTTGCCGGACTCGACAGCAATCACGGCATCTGCTTCGCGTGGGATGGCGTTGAACATAGCACCGCCTGCGATCTTGCACAGCCGGAAATCTGCCACCTTGGCCGTATTGTGCAGCAGACGGCCCATGATCTTATTGGCATTACCCTTTTCATCAGTGATGTTCATGGCGGAGTGTCCACCCAGCAGCCCACGAACCGAAATGGCAATCACTTCACCGGAAACAGGCTCATATTCAGCAGGCACAGAAAGAATCACTTCCTGGGCGCCAGCCGAGGTGGTTGCTACAACCCCTTCCGGGCCAGCATCCAGGCCGATCATGCGGCGGGGGAATGGCTTGAGGCGTCTCGTGGCGGGGGG